>JBKPMI010000240.1:0-4714 GCA_046732075.1 Acidobacteriota bacterium
GGTCGGCACGTTCAGAACGAGGTCCGGCATCAGGTACTCGAACATCGAGCCGGACCACGAGACCAGCACGGAGCCCTTTCCAACCGGCGTCAGCGGGCGGGAGAGGTGGAACCAGTGCTCCGGGGGAGCGTCGCCCCGCGCGATCGCGATGAAGCTCGCGAGCCGCGCCTCGGACGCGAGGAGGTCGTAGAAGCCGGGGTCGTGCCGGCCATCGGAGAGGCGGTAACCGATCGTGAAGAGCTTGCGCTCCGCGTCGTAGAGAAACCGGAAGTCGGTGGCCTGCACGAGACCCGCGGACGCGCGGGAGAGCGCGGAGAGGCGGCGAACGAGGGAAGCGGCGGCCTCGCTCGAGCGGCGGAGAGAGTCGCGCGCCGCGGACCGTTCCGCGGGCGGCGTCGGAGCGTTGGCCGCGCCCGGAAGAGCGCCGCCGCCCGGCCGTGCGAGCTCCCTCAACGCCGTTTCGCACAGGTCCGGGATCACGGCGAGCGCCGGAATGTCCGGGCTCTTCAGCGGTGTCTCGCGCATCCACCCGAGCGTCGCGCCGTAGTCCCGCTCGTGGCTCGCGATCGAGGCGAGAGCGGCTTTCGCCCACGCGTGGAGCTCCGAGTAGCTTCGATCGGAGCTCTCGTGCGCAAGAGCCTCCGCGAGGTCCGTGAGCGCTTCGGCGCGCTCGCGGAGGTGGCCCAGGCGCTCGCCCCACTCCGCGACGCCCGCGGGGATCGGGGCGAGAAGCTGCTCGACCTCCCGCAGAGCAGAATCGATTTCGGCGGGGGAGACGGCGCTCCCGCGATGTCCGGCGGGGGCCGCGGCAAGAGACTCCCGCGCCAGGGCGAGGGCGTCGCCGATCCCCTGCAGCGCGCGCCCATCCAGGATGGGAGCGCGGATCCGCTCCCGGCACGCGTGCTCGAGCGCGATCAGGTGCCCGACGAAGTTGCCGCTGTCGACCGTCGAGATGTACCGCGGCTCCAGGGGCTCCAGCCGCTGCGTGGCGTACCAGTTGTAGAGGTGACCCCGGTACTTCTCGAGCCGGTCGATCGCCGCGAAGGACGCCTCGAGACGCTCGACCATGTCGAGAGTGCCGATCCACCCGAAGTCGCGGGCCGCGACCGTCGAGAGCAGCGCGAGCCCGATGTTGGTCGGCGACGTGCGGTGCGCGACGGTCGGCCGGGGATCCTCCTGATAGTTGTCGGGGGGAAGACCGTGGTCCTCGCCTCCCACGAAGGTCTCGAAGAACCGGTATGTCCGCCGGGCCGTGACCTGCAGGAGCGTCCGGTCCCGTTCCGACAGAGCCGCGGCTTCGGCGTCGCGGGGCGGCAGGCTCACCCGCCACGCCAGCCAGGGCGCCGCAGCCCAGACGCCCACGAATGGCGCCACGATCTCGGGCGGGCATCCCGCGAGGATGCCGCCGGCGCCGGCGGCGACGCCGAGCCCGACGCCGCTCGCCATCCGGCGGTAGAAGCCGGAGAGCGTCAAGTCGAGCGCGCTCTGCGTGCGGGCGGCGGTCACCCACTCGAGGAGGTGCCGCCGCGTGACCGCGAGGCGGAGAAGTGTGCGCCCGATGGCGTCGAGCATCAGCACTGCCTGGTGCGCGAGGACCCCGATGTTGAAGGCGGAGCGGCCGAGCGTGGTCGCGAGGTCCTCTCCCAGCCCGCGGAGGAAGCTCCTCTTGGCGATGCCGCGGCGCTTCGGAAGCAGGCTCGCGAGGATCGAGAACAACCCGGGCAGCGCGAACGAGGCGAGGACCGCGAGAGTCCAGACGATCGGCGAGACGCCCGGCAACATCCAGCCCGCAACGAGCGTCAGGAAAGCGGCAGGCGCCGAGAGCGACCGTCGGAGGTTGTCGGCGATCTTCCAGCGGCCGATGGCCGGGATCGCGTTGCGGACTTTTCGACGCGAAGCGTCCCGCACGCGCGGGAACAGCCAGGGAAGGAGTTGCCAGTCGCCGCGCACCCACCGATGCTGCCGCGACGCTGCGAATCCGTAGTGCGCCGGGAAGTTCTCGAAGAGCTCCAGGTCGCTGACGAGCCCGGCCCGCGCGAAGAGTCCTTCGAAGAGGTCGTGCGACAGGAGGGTGTCGTCGGGGATCCGTCCGGCGAGCGCCTTCTCGAAGGCGTCGACGTCGTAGATGCCCTTGCCCGTGTAAATGCCCTCCCCGAAGAGGTCCTGGTAGACGTCCGAGACCGCTGCGGCGTACGGGTCGATCCCGGCCGGCCCCGACGACATCCTCTGGTAGAGCGTTCCGGAGCCCGACATCGGAAGCGTCGGCGTCACCCGGGGCTGGAGGAGACCGTAGCCGTCCACGATCCGTCCCGCCTGGGCTTCGTACACCGGCCGGTTCAACGCGTGCGCGAGCGTTCCGACGAGCTGCCGGACGGCGCCGCGGGGGAGCCGCGTGTCGGCGTCGAGCGTCAGCACGTAGCGGACACCGGAGAGCGCCATCCGGTCTCGAGCGTCCGGCGGCAGATAGGTCGTCGCTCCCGCGCCGCGCAGGAGGAGGTCGAGTTCGTGGAGCTTCCCGCGCTTGCGCTCCCAGCCCATCCAGACGCCCTCCCGCGCGTTCCACACGCGGCGGCGGTGCAGGAGGAGGAAACGGCGGGGAGCCCCGGAAACCGTCTCGTGGCGGCGGTTCAGAGTCTCGATCGCGTCTCGGGCCGCGACCAGGAGCCGTTCGTCGTCCGGCATCGTCTCTTCGGGCGCGTCCACGAAGTCGGAGAGAAGAGCGAACCGGACGTTCTCCTCGGAGTTCGCGAGCAGGTGCACCTCCAGGCGCTCGGCGAGGTCGCGGATCTCCGATTCACTTTCCAGGAGCGACGGAACGACGACGAGGGTCTGGAGCTCCGGCGGCACACCGCCGGCGAGCTCCAGCTTGGGAAGCCGGCGCGGGCCCACCAGCTCCGTGACGTCGCGATTGACCACGGCGATGGCGACGTCGGACGCCGGGACGAGCGCGAGCAGCGCCAGGAGGATGAGCTCCCAGGGCGCGGCGCCCTGCGCCGCGGAGAACGCGAGGGGCAAGGCGAGGAATGCGGCCGTGACCACGGCAATCGTGCCGATGTAGCCGGGCGTCGCCGCCCCGAAGTAGGCGCGCCGCAGCCATTGCCGGAGCGGAACGCGATACCCGATCTCCCGCTCGAACTCGGCGCGGCCCCTCGAGATGAGGTAGTAGCCGGGGTCTCCCTGGCGGTCGTCTCCGCGGGCTTCGGCGGAGAGAGCGCGCGTCACGACTTTTTCTGCGACCTCGATCTCGGACATCTGCGAGCGGCGGGCGAGATCCTCGATCGCATGCCGGTAGCGGTCCCGCGTCGGGAAATCCATGTCTGCAACGCGCGTCCCGCGTCGCAGGGTCTGCTCGACGAGACTGACCGACTCGAAGAAGTCGGCCCAGTCCACCGAGGAGATGTGTCGCATGCTCGTGATCACGTTGCGCACCGTGACGTGCGTCGCGACCTGTTCCTGGTGCTCGAGCCGCACGATCTCGTCGGGAGTCAGGTTCTGCTCCTCGATCCGCTTCGTGAGCCACCCGAGCGCCGGGGTCTGCTCCGGATCGCTTTCCCGGAGCCGCTGGAGGAGATGGACCGCGAACGGCACCGCGAGCGGCCGCCGGTCGAGCTCCCGAACCGTCTCCTCCCACGCTTCTCCCGGTGCGGCGCGGATGCCCAGCAGAGCGTCGGCGAGCGAGTCCGCCTCCTCGCGCGCGACGCGGCGGCGCACGATACGCTGCGCCAGCCGCCGCAGGTTCTCGACGAGGACGAGGCGCAGGGTGATCGCGACGGCCCACAGCTCGCCCATCGTCAGGGGCTGCGCCGTCTGGTAGGCGTTGACGAATCGGCGCAGCGTCTCGGGGTCGAAGCGGCTGTCGGTGTGGGCAACGAAGGCGGAAGTCAGCGCGTAAACCCGGGGGTAGTCCTGGAACGGCCCGGATTCGAGCTTCGGGAGCTCCACGTAGTAGTGCGCGGGCATGTCCTCGCGGATCTCGCGGAGCTGCTCTTCGACGATGTGGAAGTTGTCGACGAGCCATTCCGCGGCGGGGGAGATCGTTCGCTCTTCCCGGATCGCCTCCGCTACCGCGCGATAGGAGTCGAGGAGGACGCGGCCGTTTTCGCGCAGCCGGGGGAGGAGGGGCCGCCCCTTTCGAAACCCGCGCGCGAGCCCATGCTCGGCGCCGAGCGAGCGGGCGAATTCCTCCAGCCTCTCGGTCGAATAGAGCTCCGCGCGGATCGGCTCCTCGAGGCCGGGAAACGAGAGGATCGAGGGCTCCGCTCTGCTCTCCATCACTTCGGCAGCCGCGGCCGCGACCCCGCCGCGCTCAACGGGCCCGGAGTGGGACGGGCGATCCCGCGGTCGTTTATTTGCGGGAGGCCTTCGCCACTCCGGCGGCGGTCGCCGCGAGCGCCGCCAGCAGGCCGGCCACGAACTGCGCCTTGCGGGCGGTGTCGAGCTTGTCCCACTCCCGTCGGACCCGCGCGATCGTCTGCCGGGACCGTTTGCCCACCTGGTCGATCGTTCCGCGCGCCGCGTCGGCGCCCTTTTCCGAAAGGTCGGCGATCGTCATCCCCGCCCGGTTGGCTCGCTTCGCGAGGTCGTCCAGGATCGTCTGAAGCCCCACGTTTTTCGCCGCGCGGCGCCGGCGCCGCGGCGCTGTTTTCCGCGAACCGGCGGCCGCCGGGCGGCGAGCCGTCGCCGTCTTCTTCGCGCGGGGCGCCGTCTTCCGGGC
>JBKPMI010000241.1:0-3970 GCA_046732075.1 Acidobacteriota bacterium
GGTCACGACCTGCTCGGCGACCGCAGGCGCCGGCCCTGGCGCCGCGGGGGCGGCAGCCGCAGTGGACGCCGACGCGTCACCGACGACGACCGAAAGCCGTTCACCGTCGGCGTGGAGCGAGTAGGAGACCGGTCGCGCCAGGTCGAGGACGATGCGCGTCACCGGATCCGGGGCCGACTGGAACTGCGAGATTCGGACGCGCGAGACGAGCCCACCGGCAACCGGAACGACGCGGCGACGGACCGTGTTCCGCACGCCGGGCAGATCGATCACGAGCCGCGGCGGGTTCGCGAGCATGAAGTCCTTGGCCGAGATCGTCCCGTCGGCGAGCAGGCGGACCGCTACGCCGTCGGCGGAGCTCTCCGCCGTGACCTCTTCGAGGAGATGAGCGAGCTCCGCGCGGGTCAGCGCCGGCGGCGCGATCGGCTCGGTTTCGACCTTCGGGGGCGCGGGCACCGGCGCGGCCTCCGCCGTGAGCGTCGGCTCCGCGCGCGCGGGCGCTTCACTCGGCGCGAACGCGACCGCGAGGCCGCGCCCCACCGAGCGCAGTTCATACTTCAACCCGGGCTGATGCTCGACGGAAAGCCGCGTGATCTTCTTCCCGAGCTCGTCCAGCTCCTCAGCCCGAACCGACTGGACGAGGCTGCCCGCGACCGTCGGAGCCGCGAAGTCGTCGGCGAGCCGGACGTTCGGCATCTCGACGATCAGAAGATTCGGGCGCGGCTCGTACGACGTGTACAGGAGAGGCGCATCCGACGTCACGACGATCCGGGCGCCGTCGGCGTCTTCGTTGAAGGCGGCTTGCGTGACCTGTCCCCGCCCTTCGGGCGGGGCCGGCGCGGAAGCCTGCTCGGTCGGGGCGTTGGTCACGGAGGCGGCGGCGACGCGGTTGCCCTTTTTCACGGCGGAGCATCCGGACGCCCCCGCCAGGACAGCGGCCATCGCAATCGCCGTCGCGGCTGCTCTCAAAGTCCTTCTCATCGTCCCTCCCGTCCCGGCGGCACCCTGGATCCGCGGATCTTCACGGACTGCTCGTTACGTGCAGTTGCTTGGTCACTTCCCGGAAAGGCTTGACGCTCTGTGGATCGTTGATGTTCTGGCGGAACACGACTTCATTCGGTCCGACGCGGGTCACCTCGCCGTCGTAGAGAAGATCTCCCGCCCGGACGAGGTAGCTCTTGTTGTCCGTCGCGCGCACCTGCGCGACGTAACCGTTGCGGGTCTTCCAGATGCCGTGGATCACGATCTCGTCGATCGACATGCCGGCGACACCGGGCGGGCGGGCGCCGAGCGCGCGGTCCTCGGGCCGGACGAGCAGCGATCGGAACGGATCGCGGCGGCCGGCGGGGTCGTAGGTGTAAGCCCGGCCGGCGAGCGCCGCCTCATCCTGCTCGATCATTGCCTGGCCGGGCGACTGGATCGTCCCCGGCGCCGGGACCGGCGTCGGCGTCGGCGTCGGCGAAGCGGCGAAGGCGATTCCTCCGAGCACGACGCCGGCCAGGCCGATGAGGGCGGAAGGGCCGCGGCTCATTCGATTCCCTTCCCCTCGGCGCGCTCTTTCAGCTTCCGCGCGCTCACGGCCGCCGGCGCAGCGGGCGTGCCCGGAGGCGGCTGTCCGCCCGCCGTCGTTGCCGCCTCGTCGCCCGTGTAAATGAAGGTCTTCGCCGTGAACGTCGCGGAAATCGACTTCTGCGGAACATCCCTCAATTCGGAAACTCTCAGAGCTTCGACGTTGATGATGCGCGAAAACCGGCTCATCCGGTCGAAAAAGAGCGCGAGATTGTGGTACGTGCCGTCGAGCGCTATGTCGATCGGCCATTCCGCGTAGAACTCCTTCGGCACGAAGTCCTGCGGCGTGAACTTCTTCAGAGTGAAATCGCCCTGCCGCGTGAGGGTCTCGATCCGCTTGATCAGGTCTTCCGTATTGCGCTTGGACGGCAGCACCTGGAGGAGTTTGGCCAGCTCCGCCTCGAGCCGCCGGACCTCCTCCCGGAACTGAGCGAGCTTCCGCTCGGCCGCGCGTCCCTTCTGGATCTCCTGCTGCAGGCCCTCGAGCTGGGCGCGCTTCTCCTTGATCTCCGCGTTCAGGGGGCGGAACCACGCATAGTGGACGGCTCCGGCAACGAAAGCGCCGATCACCAGGCCGTACGCGAGCGCGATGTACCACTTCTTGTCCTCGAGCTTCAGGTCGATAGCCACGTGCGATTGCCCCTACGTCCCCGGCGCCGGCGTCAACGCCGCAGGCTTTTCGCCGGCCGCTCCGGAGGGAGCGGTCGCCGGAGCGACCGAAAGCGCCTGGGTGTTGGTGAAAGTGAGGGTCATTTCCCACGTGTAGATTCCCTGGCTCCCCTGGTCCCGACCGAGGTTCCGGAAGACCGGCTCCGCGAAGAAGGGACTTTTCTTGAGATTCTCGAGATAGGTCGCCACGGCGTTGGGGGAAAGCGTCCTCCCCTTGAGGGAGACCTGGTCTCCCGACACCGCGAGCTCCGTCAGCCACACGAGGTCGGGCAGTGCCCGGGAGATCTCGTCCATCAGGCGGACCGGCCCCTTCTGGTTCGTCTTCAGGTTGTTGATGAGCTGGATCTTCGCCTCGAGGCTCGCCTTCTTGTCCTCATATCCCTTGACCTCGTCGATGATCGACTTCAGACGCGCCACCTCTTCCTGCGCGCGGGCGATTTCTTCGTCCAGATTCTTGCTCCGCGCGTGGAGGACGAGCGCCATGATGCCGATGTAGAGGACTCCGGCGGCCACGCCCCCCAGGAGGATGAGGTTGTTCAACCGTGCGCCCGACGGCAGAAGAGAGGTCTTCCGCGTCGCCGCCGCCCGGGCCTCCGTCAGAAGGTTGATCCGGATCAAGCGGCCTCGTCCCCCACGTGCCGAACGGCGAGGCCGACCGCCACCGCCAGGCTGGGCGCGTTCTCGGTCAGCCACTCCGCGGAAACCGAGGATCCCGTGATGTCGATCTGGCGGAATGGGTTCATGATCTCGACGGACATCCCGAACCGTTCCTTCAGCTGTGTGTCGAAGTTGACCACTCGGGAAGATCCCCCCGAGAGCAGCAGCCGGTCGATTCGCGCCGTCGAAGTGGTCGCCAGGAAGAAGTCGAAGGTCTTCTGGAGCTCCTGGGCCAGGTCGTCCGTCACCGAGCGCAGGATCGGGAAAATCTCGGACACGGAGTGGTCGCTTCCCCCCTCACCCTTCTTCAGCGACTCGGCCTGGTCGAAGGAGAGCGACAGCTGCTTCTGGATGGCGTCGGTGTACTGGTTGCCCCCGAAGGAGATGTCCCGCCAGAAGATCGTGTTCGAGCCGGAGAGGATGTTCACGTTGGTCACGGAGGCACCGATGTTCACCAGGGCGACGACGTGCCCGGCCTCGATCGGGTAGTTCGCCTCGAACGCGTTCTGGAGCGCGAAGGCGTCCACGTCGACCAGGACCGGGTTGCGGCCCGCCTGGGAGATCACGCTCGTGTAGTCGCCGATCTTGTCCTTTTTGACCGCCACGAGGAGGACGTCCATGCTGTCGCCCGCCCCCGACTCCAGAACCACGTAGTCGAGGTTGACGTCGTTGATGTCGAAGGGGACGTACTGTTCGGCCTCCCAGCGGATCGACTCGGCCAGCTCTTCCGGGGACATTGCCGGCAGGCTGATCTTCTTGACGATGACGGAGTGGCCCGAAAGAGAGGTCCCGAAGTCGGGATTCCGGACATTCGAGGTCGAAACCAGGCGGTTGACGGTATCGACCACCAGGGAGGCGTCCATGATCGCGCCGTCGACAATTGCCTCCGGCGAGAGCGTCTCCAGGCCCGATTTGACGAGCCGGTACCCCCCGCCCTTGGCGTCTTTCAGCTCGACCAGCTTGATCGCTGACGAGCCGATGTCGAGCCCTACGAGGTTCTTCGACTTTCGGAACAACAAATCTTCGCCCCACCGAAAAAATTCATACGGTTGTGGGCTTTGACCTTGGGTTATTT
>JBKPMI010000242.1:0-4973 GCA_046732075.1 Acidobacteriota bacterium
GTACGAGGGAAACCCCATCTTCTCGATCACGCCGATCTCGTACTCCAGGCGCTCGCGGTACTTCTCGGGAGGGTTCGGGATGCGGCCGGCGCGGAAGAACGGCTCCATCTCCTGGAGCCGCCGGTCCAGCCCCTCGCGCGCGAGTTCCGCGAAGTAGTCGGCGGGCGTCCTCCCCTCCGGCGCCGAGAACGTCGGCAGGTGGAGCCCCTCCGTGTCGAAGGTCACCGCACACCGTTCCGCGAGCGCGGCCGTGTTCGTGAGCGAGTCCACCGACCACCGGGTGAAACGCTCGCGCATCTCTTCCGTGCTCTTCACGTAGAACTCGTCGTTGTAGAAGCGCATCCGGCGCTCGTCCTCGAGGGTCTTGCCCATGCCGATGCAAAGCAGGACCTCGTGGGCGAACGCGTCCTCCCGCCGGAGGTAGTGGCTGTCGTTGGTGGCGACGACTTCCGCGCCCGTCTCGGTCGCGAGCTTCAACAGGTCCGGGAGGATCTCGGTCTGCTTGGGAAGGCCGTGGTCCATGAGCTCGATGAAGAAGTTCTCCTTCCCGAAGATGTCCTGGTACTCGGCGACCGTGCGCTTCGCCGCCCCGAAATTGCCGCGGGAGAGCGCCCCGGCGACCTCCCCCTTGAGACACCCGGACAGGGCGATCAGCCCTTCGGCGTTCTCGCGGAGGAGCGCCTTGTCCATGCGCGGGCGGTGGTAGAAGCCCGTCAGGTAGGCCTCGGAGACGAGCCGCACCAGGTTGCGGTAGCCGGTCTGCGTCGCCGCGAGGATCGTCAGGTGGTACGCGTAGCCCTCCCCCGACTCGCTCGCGGCCTGCGCCTCGCGGTCGCGCCGGTCTCCCGGCGCGATGTACGCCTCGACGCCCAGGATCGGCCGGACGCCCTGCTTCAAAGCCTCGTGGTAGAAGGAAAACGCTCCGAACATGTTGCCGTGGTCGGTGATCGCGACCGCCGGCATCTCGAGCTCGCGGATTCTCCGGCACACCTCCCCCAACCGATTGGCGCCGTCGAGAAGGGAGTACTGGGTGTGGAGGTGGAGGTGGACGAAGTCGCCGGGCATCGAAGTCCGATTGTAAGTCGGCGACGAGGTTCGGGCTAGGCTAGTCGAAATGGCGTTCCGCCGCGCGCTCGGATCGTTCGACGCGACGATGGTCGTCGTCGGCGGAATCATCGGATCCGGGATCTTCGTCGTCCCCTCCGTCGTCGCGCAGCGCCTTCCGACGCCGGGACTGGTGCTCGCGGCGTGGGTCGCCGGTGGAGCGATCGCCCTCGCGGGCGCGTTCGCGTTCGCGGAGCTGGCGACGCTCTTCCCCCGCGCGGGCGGCGAGTACGTCTACCTGCGCGAGGCCTACCATCCTCTTGTCGCGTTCCTCTTCGGTTGGGCCTCGCTGCTCCTGATCCAGGGCGGCGGGCTGGCGGCGGTATCGATCACGTTCGCCCAGTACGGGTTGCGCCTCCTCGGCCGGAACCCGGCCTACGCGTCGGTGGCCGCGGCGGTCTCGATCGCGGTCGTGGCCGCGGTCAACTGCGTCGGGGTCAAACCGGGCAGCCGCCTCCTGAACGTCCTCGTGATCCTGAAGTTCGTGGCGCTCGCGGCCCTGATCGGCGGCGGGCTCCTCTTCCCGCCGGCGGCGGGTTCGATCGTCCCCCGCCCGAACCCGCCCTCGACCGCCGGTTTCCCGGCGTTCGGCGCGGCCCTGGTCCCGATTCTCTTCGCCTACGGCGGCTGGCAGAGCGTGAACCTCGTAGCCGAGGAGACCCGCGACCCGCAGCGGACGATCCCCCGGGCCCTGATCGTCGGGATGGGGATCGTGATCACGGTCTACCTGCTCGCGAACCTCGCCTACCTCCGGGTGCTGGGGCACGCCGGGCTGGCTTCCGTGCAGACTCCCGCGGCCGAGGCGCTCCAGCGGATCTTCGGCGCCGGCGCCGACCGGTGGATCGCCGCGGCCATCGCGATCTCGGCGTTCGGCTTTCTCGACCTGACCCTGCTCGCGCAGACCCGGATCTACTACGCGATGGGGAAGGACGGCGTGTTCTTTCCGGGCCTGGCGCGCCTCCATCCGGCGTTCGGGACGCCCATCCTCGCGATCCTCCTGCAGGCGGGCTGGGGAATCCTGCTCGCCCTCACCGGCACCTACGGCGAGCTCGTCGACTCGGTCGTCTTCGGAGACTGGATCTTCTTCGGGCTGACCGTCGCGGCGATCTTCGTCTTTCGCCGCCGCATCCCGCTCGCGGGCCGGGAGCCCGGCGTTTTCCGGACGCCGGGGTACCCGGTCCTCCCCGCCCTCTTCGTCGCCGCGGCCGCGGTCGTCGTGGCGAGCGCGATCCGGACCAATCCCCTGCGCTCGGCGATCGCGATCGCGCTGCTCGCGACCGGGCCGCTCGTCTACGGCTTCTTCGCCCGGCGGCGCCCGTCGTGACGCGGAGCCGCGCCCCCTACATGGAGTGGGCGAAACACCGCCCGAAGCCGCGCATCGACCTCGCCGGCTCGAACCTCCTCGCGTGTTCGCTGGACGATCTTCCCGGCGCGCGGGATGCCGTCGACCTCGCGGGCGAGAGCCCGAACGGTTTCCCGCCGCTGGTCGCCGCGATCGCCTCGCGATACGGCGTGCAACCCGGCAACGTCGCCACCGCGGTCGGCTGCTCCGGCGCCAACTTCCTCGCGCTGGCGGCGTTCGTCGACGCGGGCGACGACGTCGTCGTGGAGGCTCCGGGCTACGACCCGCTCGTCGCCGCCGCGGAGATGCTGGGCGCCCGCGTCGTGCGCTTCGAGCGCCGCTTCGAAGACGGGTGGCGCCTGGACCCGGACCGGATCGACCGGGCGGTCACGCCGAAGACGCGGGCCGTCGTTTTCTCCTCTCCGCACAACCCGTCCGGCGTCGTCGCCGGAGTCGAGGAGGTCCGCGAGATCGGGCGACGCGCCGAGAGGGCCGGCTGGATCGGGATCGCCGACGAGGTCTACCTCGACCTGGTCGGCGACGCTCACCCGCCCGCCGCCACCCTCTCCCCCGCTCTCGTCTCGACGAACAGCCTCACGAAGGCGTACGGACTGGCGTCGCTGCGCTGCGGCTGGGCGCTCGGCTCGCCCGACGCCGTGGAGAGGATCCGACGGGCGCGGGACGTCGTGGACGTCTGGAGCCCGATCCCATCCGACCGCCTGTCGGTGCTGGCGTTCCGGGACCTCGACCGCCTGGCCGCGCGCGCCCGGCGGATCGTCGACGCAAACTCCCGGCTCGTCCGGGCGTTCCTCGAGCGCCGGCCGGAGCTCGAGTGCGTTCCGCCGGCCGCGACGATCGCGTTCCCGCGTTTCATGGACGGACGGGATTCCGCGCCGTTCGCCGCGCGCCTCCTCCGGGACCACGGAGTGGCCGTCGTGCCCGGCGCGTTCTTCGACCTGCCGTCACACTTCCGGATCGCGTTCGGCGGCGCGACCGCCGCGCTGGAGGATGGACTGCGGGCGATCGAGAAGAGCCTGGGCGCCGAGGGCTAGACCGTCGGCTCGACCTCGATCGCGGTCTTCTGGATCGTCTTCCACGCTTCCCGGACGTGCCACTCCTCCGTCCCGCTCTGCCCGATGGCCATGCGCAGCGTGAACCGGCCGTCGAGCGACGTGTGCGTCAGGTACATGTCGCCCGTCACGTTCAGCGCCTCGAGCAGGTTCCGGTTGATGGCGTCTCCGCCGACGTGCCGGAAACAGACGAGGTTCAACGGCGCCGGAGCCGCGAGCTCGAAGCTCGGCGACTTCTCGATCCATGACTTGAACTTCTGGGCGAGCTCGACGTGTTGGCGCACGTAGGCCTGCAGCCCCTCGACGCCGTAGTGCCGGATCACGAACCAGAGCTTGAGCGCCCGGAACCGGCGACCCAGCGGGATCTGCCAGTCCCGGTAGTCGAAGACCGCGCCGGACTCGGTCGCCTTGTTCTTCAGGTACTCCGGCAGCACCGACATCGTCCGGATGAGCGCCGCGCGGTCCGCCACCCAGAACGCGTCGCAGTCGAAGTTCGTGAACATCCACTTGTGCGGGTTGAAGCAGTAGCTGTCGGCGAACTCCACGCCGTCGTGGATCCAGCGGAACTCGGGGCAGAGCGCGGCGCTGCCCGACATCGCGGCGTCGACGTGGAGCCAGACCCCCTGCTCGCGGCAGATCGTCCCGATCGCCCCGACCGGATCGATCGCGTTGGACGACGTGGTCCCGACGGTCGCGCAGACGAAGCACGGGACCTTTCCGGCGCGGCGGTCGTCCTCGATCGCCTTCGCGAGCGCATCCGGACGCATCGCGAAGTCGGCGTCCACTTCGATGAGGCGCAGGTTCTCCCGGCCGATCCCGGCGATCTTCGCGGCCTTCTCGACGGAGGAGTGCGCCTGCGTGGACGCGTACGCCGTCAGCCGTCCGTCGGCGCCGGCCTCGTTCGCGCGGAAGCCCGTGGCGCGCTCGCGGCCCGCGAGCAGCGCGCAGAGCGTGGCGCTCGACGCGGTGTCCTGGATGACGCCGCCGCCCGGCGAGCTCGAGCGGAAGTTCTCCGGCAGCCCGAGCATCCGGACGAGCCAGTCGAGGACATGGGTCTCGAGCTCCGTGCACGCCGGGCTGGTGGCCCAGAGCATCCCCTGGACGCCGAGTCCCGCGGAGAGGAGCTCGCCCAGGATCGAAGGCCCCGAGTTGTTGGACGGAAAGTAGGCGAAGAAGTTGGGCGACTGCCAGTGCGTGATGCCGGGCAGGAGAATCCGGTCGACGTCCTCCAGCATCACCTCGAAGAGCTCGCCCTTCTGTGGCGGCTCCGCGGGGAGCGCCGCGCGGATCTCGCCCGGCTTTACCCTCGAGAGGACCGGGAACTTCTCGACCCGCTCCATGTAATCCGCGATCCAGTCGACGACGTCGCGGCCGTGCCGCCGGAAGTCGTCCGGCGTCATGTGCCGGCGGGGCGGCTTGTCCATGTCAGGTCCGGAGCGTCACTCCCACTCGATCGT
>JBKPMI010000243.1:0-4336 GCA_046732075.1 Acidobacteriota bacterium
GAGCTCGGACAGAAGTTCCTTTCCGCCGTCGATCTCCCGGTAGATTCCGGGGACGTCGGTCAGGAGCACGAGCTTGTCGGCGTGGACCGCCACCGCGAGCGCTGCGGCGGCCGTGTCCGCGTTGACGTTGTAGGCGTGGCCTTCCGAACCGACGCCGAGCGAGGCGACGACCGGCAGGAAACCTTCCGCCAGGAGCACCTCGATGATCCGGGGCTCGACCCGGTCCACCTCGCCGACGAAGCCCAGGTCCGAGGCGCGCGCGTGCGGCCGCGTGTGGATGACGCGCGCGTCCTTGCCCGACACGCCCACGGCCTTGCCTCCCGCCCGCGCGATTCGGTTCACCAGCCGCTTGTTGACGGTGCCGCCGAGGACGCGCTCGACGATCTCCATCGTCGGCGCATCCGTGACCCGCAGGCCGTCGACGAAACGGGCGGTGTGGCCGGAGCTCTCGATCTCGCGAGTGATCTCGGGGCCGCCGCCGTGGACGAGGATCGGGTGGACCCCCGCCTGCTGGAGCAGGACGAGGTCCTCCGGGAGCGTGCCGGTGTCGGCCGAGTCGATCGCGCTGCCGCCGTACTTGACCACGACGGTCTTGCCCCGCCACGCCGCCACGTAACGCAGCGCCTGCGCGAGTGAAGAACCGATCGTGTCCGGGTTCGAGGAAAAGCCGTTCCAGGTTCCGCTCATGACGTGTAGCTCCCATTGATCCGCACGTACTCCTCCGAGAGGTCCGACGTCCACGCGCGCGCCGAGCCCGTGCCGACGCCGAGGCGAATCCCGATCGTGACCTCCTTCGCTTCGAGCGCCGCGGCCGCCGCGTTCCAGACGCCCGGCACCCCGAGACCTCCGCGCACGATCGCGAGGTCGCCGAAGAAGACGTCGGTCGTCTCCTCCTCCATCTCGACTCCCGACCGGCCGAGCGCCGCGAGGATCCGGCCCCAGTTCGGCTCGCCGCCGTGGAGCGCGGTCTTCACCAGGAGCGAGTTCGCGACGGTCATCGCAGCCTCGTGGGCTTGCGCGTCGGAAAGGGCCCCTTCCACCCGGATCTCGACGAGCTTCGTCGCCCCCTCGCCGTCCCGGACGACCATCTTCGCCAGCTCCGACGCGACCAGGGTCAGTCCCGCGGTGAAACGGACGAGCGCCTCGCCGTTGGTGATCGGATCGCCGCCGGCCTGGCCGTTCGCCAGCAGGAGGACGGTGTCGTTGGTGCTCGTGTCGCCGTCGACCGTGATGGCGTTGAACGAGCCGGCGATCGCGCGCTGGAGCGCTCCCCGCAGCACCGCCGGCGGGAGCGCGGCGTCCGTCGTGAGGAAGCAGAGCGTCGTCGCCATGTTGGGGTGGATCATTCCTGCGCCCTTTGCCATGCCGCCGATCGTCACGAGGACGCCGCCGATCTCGAGGCGGCACGCCGCCGTCTTCACGAACTTGTCGGTCGTGCGGATCGCCTCCGCCGCTGCTGCGCCGGAATCCTCGAGCGCCGCGGCGGCGCGCGGGATCCCGCCCCGGATCGCGTTCATCGGGAGCGGAACGCCGATCACGCCGGTGGAGGCGACCAGGACGAGCTCCGGGTCGAGACCGAGCGCTTCGGCCGTCAGTTGCGCCATCTCCGACGCGTCCGCGAGTCCGGCCCCTCCCGTGCACGCATTTGCGTTGCCGCTGTTGACGACGACCGCCTGCGCGCGGCCGGCCGCGACCGCGCGGCGCGTGTAGCGCACGGGCGCCGCCTGCACCCGGTTCGTCGTGAAGACACCGGCGGCAGACGCCGGGGCGTCCGAGACGAGCAGGGCGAGGTCGGGGCGCTCGCGCTTGATCCCGCAGTGGACTCCGGCGGCGCGGAAGCCATGGGGCGAAGCCGCGTCTCCGGGGGACAGCACGATCGGTTCGGTTTCGGTGAGCGTCCGGGTCATCGATTTCTCCTCGTTACGGGTACATCCCGGCAGTCCAGAGCCCCTCGGTCTCGGGCCGTCCGAACATGAGGTTCATGTTCTGGATGGCCTGACCCGCGGCGCCCTTGACCAGGTTGTCGATCGCGGAAACGGCGACGGCGAGCCCGCGCTCGGCGTCCACCCGCACGGCGACGTCGCAGAAGTTGGAGCCGAGCGTCGCCTTCGTCTGGGGGAGGGTCTCGCCGAGCACGCGCACGAAGGGTTCGTCGCGGTACGCCTGCCGGTAGATCCCGGAAAGCGCCTCCTCCGTGAGGTCGCCGGAGATCGGCGCGTAACAGGTCGCGAGGATGCCGCGGGTCATCGGGGCGAGATGGGGCGCGAAGAAGACCGGGAACGGAGTGCCGGCCTCCGCGAACGTCTGCTCCATCTCGGGCCCGTGCCGGTGCCGTCCCAGGTTGTACGGCTTCATGTTCTCGTTGACCTCGGAGAAGTGGCTCGCCGCCGACGGATTCCGTCCGGCCCCCGAGACGCCCGACTTGGCGTCGACGATCACGGGACCCCGGGCGTGGCCGCTCGCGAGAAGCGGCAGGAGGGCGAGCGCCGCCGCCGTGGGGTAACAGCCGGGGTTCGCGACGAGCCGCGCGCTCCGGATCGCTTCCCGGTTGGCTTCCGGGAGCCCGTAGACCGCCTCCGGCAGGAGCGTCTTCGCGCCGTGATCCGCGCCGTACCAGCGGGCGTACACCTGCGGATCCTTCAGGCGGAAGTCCGCGCCGAGGTCGACGACCCGCGTGCCTCCGTCGAGGAGGATCGGGGCCGCTTCGATCGCGGCGCCGTGGGGGAGCGCGAGGAAGACGACGTCCGAGTCCCGGGCCATCTCGGCCCAGCCCGCGCCGTTCAACGTGTGGTCGCCGAAACCGCGCAGGTTCGGGAAGACGTCGGCGAGCGGCCGGCCCTGCTCCCGGAATGCCGTGACGTGCATCAGCTCGACGGCCGGATGCTGCATCAGCCAGCGCGCGAGCTCTCCGCCCGCGTACCCCGACGCTCCCGCCACGCTCGCCCGCACCTTCGCCATTTGCATATTTATACACAAGCGCGGATTTCAATGCAAGAAGGATTCCCGGTCGCGGCAGGGCGCCGCCCTCTCGTCTCCCGGCTACCGGCTACCGAAAAGTGCCGGGCGAGAATCCGTAGACGCGCGACGGCGCCGGGAAATCCTCGGGAGGAAAGAGCGTCTCCTGGATCATCGGGTCACCCAGGCGCCGGCCGCGCCACGCGAGAAACCCCGCCGCGCGCGACGCCACGGCGCCGAGCTTCCGCAGTCCGATCTGATCCAGGTTCGCCAGGAGCCGCCGCGCCGCGAGCAGGCGATCGACGGTGCGCGGGCCGAGACCCGGTACGCGCAGGAGCGTCTCGCGATCGGCGGTCGAGCCTTCCACCGGAAAACGCTCGGGGTGCGCGAGCGCCCATGCGAGCTTGGGATCGCGCGTGAGCGGAAGGTTCCCGTTCTCCCCGAAGACGAGCTCGTCCGGCTCGAAGCGGTATTCCCGGAGGAGGTGGTCCGCCTGGTAAAGCCGGTTCTCGCGGAGGAGCGGCGTCTCGGACGCGCCTTCGAGCGGAGTGTCCTCGATCGGTCGGAACGCCGCGAAGTGCGGGTGATGCAGCAACCGGTCGCGCCAGAGGCCGTGGCTCGTCGTCAGGAAGTCGCGGTCCGACTCGCCGCCGATTCCCACCACGAACTGCGCCGTCGTTCCGGCCGCGGTTGCACGGCCGCGCGGGCGGGGGTCGCCGCGCACGCGCCGCTCTCCCAGCTCCCGCGCCCGGTTGCGGATTCGCGCGAGGAGTCCCAGGCCGGCGGAGTAGCTCTTCTCCGGAGCGACTCCGTCGAGCGTCGCCTGGCACGCCGCCTCGAGGTTGTAGGAAACGCGGTCGCAGAGTTCCGCGAGTCGATCGATCTGCTCGGGCTCCGCTCCCGAGACCGCCTTCGCGTGGAGGTAACCGGCGTACCCCTCGCGGAGGCGGAGGATCTCGACTAGCTCGATTAACCGGTCCATCGCGAAGCGTGGGTTTTTCGGGATCCCGGTGGTCACGAAAAGTCCGGTCACCCAGCCCCGCCGGTAGGCCGTGAGAAACGCGCGGGCGAGCGCGTCCGGCCCGAGAGAGTGCCGGGGGATCTCGCGGCCCGCCCGCATCGGGCAGTAGTCGCAGGAGAACGCGCAGGCGTTCGTCAGTAGGATCCGGAAGAGCCGGGAGGGCCCGAACCCCCGGTCCGGGAGAGACCGGATGTTGAACGGGTCGAGGGGAACCCGGCTGCGCCGCCCCCGAGCGAGCTCGGCGAGCGGCCCCGATCCCTCCCGGTCCGAAACCGCCTGCGCCGTCAGGAGCCGGATCTTTTCGTCGGTCTCCACTTGAGGCGTAAGTCTGGCGTAAGTCCGGGGGCCCGTCAAGTCCCA
>JBKPMI010000244.1:0-4022 GCA_046732075.1 Acidobacteriota bacterium
CTGGCCGCTCTGGAACGGTTCACCGAAGAGCCGAACCGCTTCGGCGCCTACCGGATCGCGCTCGGTTTCCCGAACTCCTACGAGATCGGGATGTCGAACCTCGGCTTTCAGTGGGTCTACCGGCTGTTCAACCGGATCCCGGACCTCGTCTGCGAGCGGTTCTTCCACGAGGAGGGGTCTCCGGCCGTCACGTTCGAGAGCGGAGCGCCAATTTCGGACTACGGCCTCCTCGCGTGGTCCCTCTCCTGGGAGATGGACGTCGTCAACATCCTTCGAACGCTTTCCGCCGCGGGGATTCCGCTCTCCCGGCTGGAGCGCGACGAGCGACACCCGATCCTCCTCGTGGGGGGCGACATCGCCCGGATGAACCCCGCGGTCCTGGTCCCGTTCGTGGACGCTTTCGCGCTGGGGGACGGGGAGCGCCTCGTCCCGGGGATCGCGCGCCTCGCGCAGGCCGGCCTGGATCGCGACGCTTTCCTCCGCGAGCTGGCGGCTCTTCCCGGGTTCTTCGTTCCGGCGATCCACGGTCCGCGCGCGGAAGCCGCAGAGAGCTCGAAGGTCGTCATCCAGCAGCCCCGGTCCCGCAACGAGATCCTTCCCACCTTCGAGGTGCCGCACACGACGATCCTGACGCCGCGGACGGAGCTCGCCGACAAGCTCCTGATCGAGATCTCCCGCGGCTGCACCGAGATGTGCCGGTTCTGCTGGGCGGCGTACGCGATGGCTCCGATCAAGCAGTACCCGGCGGCGTCGATCCTGAAGGTCGCGCGGGACGCCCGGCCGCTGACCGACCGGACGGGCCTGATCGCCACCGCGGTCTGCGATCACCCGCAGATCGTGGAGATCCTGGCGGGACTGGCGGAGCTCCGGTACCACATTGCTCTCTCCTCCATCAAGATCGACGCGATCGAGGAGCCGATCCTGCGGGTGCTCGCTGCGCAGGGGGAGCGGGCGCTCGCCATCGCGCCGGAGGCCGGCAACGAGAGGCTCCGCCGCCACATCAACAAGAAGGTCTCCGACGAGATGCTCCGCGAGAAGGCGCGGCTCGTCTTCGCGAGCGGGTTCACGCGGCTGAAGCTCTACCTTCAGGTCGGCCTGCCGTCCGAGACGGACGCCGACGTCGCCGATATCGTCCGCACGGTGTCGGACCTCCACGAGATCGCGGCGGCCGAAGGGAAGCGGTTCGGGCGCGTCGCCGAGATCGTGCCATCCGTGAATCCGTTCATTCCGAAGCCGCACACGCCGTACGAGGACGAGTCGCTCGCGGACGAGGAGAGTCTTCGCGAGAAGCTCGTCTACCTCCAGCGCGAGCTCGGCAAGGTCGGCAACGTCGTCTTCCGCGGCATGCCGGTGGGCGAGGCGGTCTGGGAGGCCTACCTCGCGAAGGCGGACGAGACCTCCGAGGACATCCTGCGCGAAGCCGCCGCCGGCACGCCCGTCCGGCGGCTGCTCAAGCTCCACCGGGGAAGAATCGACGCGGTCGTCCGGCAGAAGGCCCTCGGCCCGGCCGCTCCGGCACCGTGGTCGTTCATCTCCAAACGATAGAGCCTTGAGAGCCTTCCACCGGACCTTCCTCGCGGGCGTCTTCCTCCTGCCGCTGGCGGCCGCGGCGCTCGACCAGCCGCTGCTGAAGCCGTCCGCGGAAATGTTTCGCGCGCACCGCGAAAGATTCCTCGCGAAGCTGCCGCCCAACTCGATCGCGATGCTCCGCGCCGCGCCGATGCGCACGATGTCGAACGACGTCGAGTACCTCTACCGGCAGGACTCCGACTTCTGGTACCTGACCGGAATCGAGGAGCCCGAGACGATCGCGGTCTTCCGCCCCAACGCGGAGGATGGAAAGCGTTACGTCCTGTTCGTTCCTTCCCGAGACCGGCGCCGGGAGTCCTACGTGGGTCCGAAAGTCGGGCCGGCGGAGGCCGTCGCGGCGTACGGCGCGGACGCCGCGTTCTCGACCGACGAGTTCGCCGACCGGTTGTCGCGATACGACCCGGCGAGCCGCACCTACGCCGGATTCCTCGCCGGCGTCGAGAAGGTCTACCTGTCGGATGGAACCGACTCGGCGTGGGCCGGGACGCTCCGCGAGCGGATCGCGGCGATGCGGGCGCGCGACGCCGGACCTTCCACCCTCGTCGATGCGCGGGAAGACATTCACGAGCTGAGGGTCGTGAAAGACGCGAACGAGATCGCGCTCATCCGGCGGGCGAGCGAGATCTCGGGCCACGGGCACATACTCGCGATGAAAGCCGCGGCGCCGGGCCGCTACGAGTTCGAAGTTCAGCAGGCGCTGGACGGCTACTGCTTCGCCAACGGCGTGCGCCGCATGGCGTATCCCTCGATCGCGGCGTCGGGGCCGAACTCCGTCTTTCTTCACTGGGACCGGAACGACCGCCAGATCCAGGACGGCGACGTGGTCCTGAACGACTCCGGCGCGGAATACGGGTACTACGCGACCGACATCACCCGCACGTATCCGGCGAACGGGCGATTCACCGCCGAGCAGCGGGCGATTTACGACGTGGTGCTCGCCGCGCAGAAGGCGGCCATGGCGCAGATCCGTCCGGGCATCGCATTCGACCGGGTGGGCGCGGCCGCGGCGCGCGTGCAGACGGAGGGACTGGTGAAGCTCGGGCTCCTCTCCGGCAACGTCGAAAAGCTCCTGAAGGAGAGCGGCCACCGTCCCCTGACGAAGCACGGAATCTCCCACTGGGTCGGGCTCGACGTGCACGACGCCGGGCGGTACAACGCCGGGACTTCATCCCGGCCGCTCGAGCCCGGCATGGTGTTCACGGTGGAGCCCGGGATCTACGTCGGCGCGGACTCCGGAGTCGACCGCAAGTGGTGGAACATCGGAGTCCGGATCGAGGACGTCGTCCTCGTCACGGACCAGGGGTTCGATTGCCTTTCGTGCTTCGTCCCCCGCGAGGCGGCCGAGGTCGAGAAGACGGTCCAGTCCGGGCGGACCGGAGCCGGCGCGAACCGCTAGTCGGAGCGCGGCGGCGCGAGAATCCAGATCGTCTCGGAGCTGCTGCGGCACGATACCGGCGTCTCCAGCACGCAGTCGCCGTCGACCTGTACCTCCACCGGATAGTCCTCCAGCGACCGGACGGTCGCTTCGCGGCCCGTCACGACTCGGGCGATCCCCCGAGACAGGTGACCCGCCTGGCCCAGCTGGAGCTGGCGGAAGAGAGAGAGGAACTTCCAGCGGTTCCGGTGCGAGAAGAGCATGACCTCCATCTCCTCCGAGTCGAGCCGCGCGTCGGGAGCGATCACCCAGTCTCCGGCGTAAAGGCGCGCGTTGCAGGCGACGGCGAACGTCGCCTCGTGCGCCTTTCCATCGACGGTCACCTCGAGCCGGGGGAACTCGTAGCGGAAGAACTCCGGCGCGACCGTGAAGAAGATCCCGGTCCGCCCCAGCCAGCGCTTCAGGAACTGGCTCATGTGCCCCATGATCCGCGCGTCCAGGCCGATTCCGGCCCAGAGGAAGAAGGGCCGATCGTTCGCGTACAGGACCCGCACCGGTCTGCGTTCCCCCTCCAGGAGGAGCCGGGAAGCGGGCTCGAGGCGGAGCGGGATCGAGAGCTCGCGCGCGAGGACGTTGGATGTTCCCCCCGGCAGGACCGCGAGCGGGACGGTCGACCCGACGAGCCCGCAAGCCGCCTCCGAGACGGTCCCGTCGCCGCCGCACACCGCCACGAGGTCGAGCCCCGTGGGCAGGAGCCGCCGCACGATCTCCGTGGCGTCGCCGGGGCCGGACGTCGGAGCATTTTCGAGCTCGAGGCCTTTCCGGCGCATCCGGTCGATCAGGGCGAGCATCTCCGCGCCGCGGTTTCGCTGTCCCGCGGTCGGGTTGTAGATGAGGACGCCGCGTTTCATGGAGAAGTCTCAGTTCTCAGCTGTCAGTTCTCAGCCGGGCTTCGCCGAGAACTGAGAACTGAACACTGACAGCTCTAGAAAAGCGATCCCTCGCGCCGCGGCGGGAGGATCCCCAGATGGCGGTACGCCTCCGAGGAGGCGATGCG
>JBKPMI010000245.1:0-5289 GCA_046732075.1 Acidobacteriota bacterium
GCGATGCACGGTGCGCGAGAACTCCTCGGGCGCGCCGGCCACCTTTTCGGAAAGGAGCGGCGGTTCGTCGCGGAGGATCGCGCCGAACATGTCGACCGGGTTGCTGCGCTGGAACGGGTTCTCCCCCGTCGCCATCTCGAAGAGCACGACGCCCAGGGCGAAGACGTCGGACCGCTCCGTCGCCTTTCCGCCCCGGAGCTGCTCCGGCGACACGTAAGCCGCGGTGCCGATGATCATGCCGGTCGCGGTGCGCCCGCCGTCCGCCGCGTCCTCCGGGTTCAACGATTTGGCGAGACCGAAGTCGAGGATCTTGACCACCCCCGCGGACGTGATCATCAGGTTCTCCGGTTTGAGGTCCCGGTGGACGATCCCGGCGGCGTGGGCGTGCGCCACGCCCTCCGCCGCCTGCATCCCGATGTCGACGGCCTTCGCCACGGGGAGCGGCCCGTCGTTCAGGAGCGAGCGCACGGTTCCGCCGTCCACGTACTCCATGACGATGTAGGGACCGCCGGGGCTTTCCCCGACTTCGTACACCGTGAGGATGTTCGGGTGAACGAGCGCCGACGCGGCCCGGGCCTCGGTCACGAACCGCCGGAGGCTGTCGGCGTTGCCCGCCGCCTGGGGCGAGAGGACCTTGATCGCGACCTCGCGGCCGGAGCGCGTGTCCCGCGCCCGCCAGACCTCGCCCATGCCGCCGGAACCCAGCAGGAACTGGATCTGGTAGGGACCGAGCGAGCTACCGCGTTCCGGCATCGGCGTCGAGTCGATTGTATCGGCGGGTCCGCCGGCCGCCCGGGCGGGAACTCCCCTGCGCAGTCGGTGTCTCAATCCCCGAGCACGACGAATGACTCTCGCAACCATCGCCCGGCGCGACCCGCGCTTCTTCCAGATCGCGTCCCTGGCGTCGCTCCTCCTCTACGGAATGGTCCGGCTCGGTTTCGACGTCTCGCCGGCGCGCGTCGCGCTGCTCCTCGCTTCCGGACTCGCGACCCAGATCCTCTGCTCCCGCGCCGCAGGGCTTCCTGCAGTCGACCTCAAGAGCGCGCTCATCTCGGGACTCTCGCTCTGCCTGCTGCTGCGCACGAACTCGGGGGCGCTCGCGGTCGCCACGGCGGTCGTCGCAATCGCGTCGAAGTTCCTGCTGCGCTGGAACGGCAAGCACGTGTTCAACCCCACGAACTTCGGCCTCGTCGCGATGATGCTGGCGTCGGACCGGGTCTGGGTCTCCCCCGGGCAGTGGGGCGCCGCCGCGTTCTTTGCCTTCCTGATCGCGTCCGCGGGCCTCCTCGTGGTGCGCCGCGCGGCGAGGAGCGACGTCACCGTCGCCTTCCTCGGCTTCTACTCGCTCCTCCTCTTCGCCCGCGCCGCCGTCCTGCACGACCCTCTGGAGATCCCGCTGCATCGCCTCCAGAGCGGCGCGCTTCTCCTGTTCGCGTTCTTCATGATCTCGGACCCGAAGACGACCCCGGACTCCCGCCTCGGTCGGATCTTCTTCGCAATCCTCGTCGCGGCGGGCGGCGCGTTCGTGCAGTTCCGGCTCTTCCGAACGAACGGCGTCCTCTGGTCGCTCGCGATCTTCTCGCCGTTCGTGCCGGTCCTCGACCGTCTGATCCCGGGCGCCCGCTACCGGTGGGACTCGCCCGCCGCGGGTGCATTCGATTTTCCGAAAGGAGCTCTCCGTGAACCGGTTTCTTCGACCTCTCTCGCTCGGATTGGCCCTTTCCCTGCTCGCCCGGAGCGCGCTCCCGTTCTGCGGGTTCTACGTGGCGAAGGCGGACGCGAAGCTCTTTAACCGCGCGTCGCAGGTCGTGCTCGCGCGGGACGGGGACCGCACGGTCCTGACGATGGCGAACGACTTCCGCGGAGATCCCACGGAGTTCGCGGTCGTGGTCCCGGTCCCCACGTTTCTCACGAAGGAGCAGATCCACGTCGGAGACCGAGCCCTGATTGAGCGCCTGGACGCCTACTCCGCGCCGCGCCTCGTCGAGTACTTCGACGGCGACCCGTGCGCCCTCCCCGAGGAGAAGAACGGCGCGACGGACGCAATGGCGCCGATGCTGCGCGCTCAGAAGATGAGCCGCGACCGGAGCCTGGGCGTGACGGTCGAGGCCCGCTACACGGTCGGCGAGTACGACATCCTGATCCTGTCGGCGAAGGAGTCCGCGGGGCTGGAGACGTGGCTGAAGGGGAACGGCTACCGCATCCCGCCGGGCGCCTCGGCGGTGCTCGCGAGCTACATCCGGCAGAACCTCCGCTTCTTCGTGGCGAAGGTGAACCTGAAGGAGCAGGCGAAGCTCGGCTTCTCGTACCTGCGGCCCATCCAGGTCGCCTACGAATCGCCGAAGTTCATGCTCCCCATCCGGCTCGGAATGGTCAACGCCGACGGCCCGCAGGAGCTGCTCCTCTACGCGCTGACCCGGCGCGGCCGCGTCGAGACCACCAACTACCGCACGGTGAAGGTCCCGTCGGACGTCGACGTGCCGCTCTTCGTGAAAGAAGACTTCGGCGGGTTCTACCGCGCGCTCTTCTCGCAGCAGGTCCGCCGCGAGCGCGGGACCGCGGTCTTCCTGGAGTACGCGTGGAACACGAGCGGCTGCGACCCGTGCGCGGCGGATCCTCCGACCCGCCCGGAGCTCACCAGCCTCGGCGCGTTCTGGCAGGGATCGGACTCCGCGCCGGCCGACGTCTTTCTCACCCGGCTCCACGTGCGGTACGACAACCGCCACTTCCCGGAGGACCTCGTTCTCCAGGAGACCGCGGATCAGGCCACGTTCCAGGGGCGCTACGTCCTTCGCCACCCCTACGGCGGGCCGATCTCCTGCGGCGCGGAGGGGTACCGGCGCGAGCTCGACCGGCGCCACGAAAAGGAAGCCACCACGCTCGCCTCGCTGACCGGTTGGGGCATTCAGAAGATCCGCAGCCGCATGGGCCTCGGTGCGGAGGTCTCCGAGCCGAAGTGGTACGAGAAACTCTGGCGCTAGATCACGCCAACTCGGCCGGCGGCTCGTGGGACAGCCGCTTTCGGCGCTCGGTCCGCGCGAGCGCCAGCCGGATCAGCTCGTCGAGCAGCGCCGGAAGCGGGAGGCCGCTCGCCTCCCACAGCTTCGGGTACATCGAGATCGCCGTGAAGCCCGGCAGCGTGTTCAGCTCGTTGACGAGCACGCGGTCGGTCCCGCGCTCCAGGAAGAAGTCGACGCGGGCCATCCCGGAGAGGCCGCAGATTCGGAACGACTCCACGGCGAGGCGGCGGACCTCGTCCGAGACCTTTTCGGAAACGGGTGCGGGAATCCGGAGCTCCGCCTTGTCGTCGCGGTACTTGTCGTCGTAGTCGTAGAACTCGTGACCCGGCACGACCTCGCCCGGCACCGAGGCGCGGGGCTCCTCGTCGCCCAGGACCGCGCACTCGAGCTCCCGCGCGTCGATGCCCTCTTCGACGAGGGCGCGCTCGTCGTAGAGAAAGGCCTCGGCGAGCGCCTTGTCCAGGCCGCTCCGGTTCTTCACTTTCCGGACGCCGACCGAGGAGCCGCCGGTGGCCGGCTTCACGAAAAGCGGAAGGGGCAGCGCGTCCGCCCGCTCGCGCGCCTCGGCCCGGGGCTCGGACGCCCGCACCACCACGAAACGCGGGGTCGGAATCCCCGCCCCGACGAGGAGGGACTTGAACACCGCCTTGTCCATTCCGATCGCGGACCCCGTCACGCCGGCCCCGACGTACGGGATGCCGAGGAAGTCGAGGAATCCCTGGAGCGTGCCGTCCTCCCCGGTCGTTCCGTGGATGATCGGGAAGACCACGTCCGCCTGGCCCGGCGAGAACTCCAGCGGAACGACCGCAGTGCTCTCGGGCTCGGCCCGGCGGAAACGCTCGGGGACGAAACCCTCGGCGAGCAGCTTCGCGGAATCCTCGGCCGGGAGGAATCGTCCGTCCTCTCCGACCGCGAGCGGGATCACGTCGTACTTCGCCCGGTCGAGCGCGGCGACGATCGTCCTCGCGGACACCCGGGAAACCTCGCGCTCGACGGACCGGCCCCCGTAGAGAACGACGACTCTCTTCCGGCTCACCAGGTGACGACCCGGACTTCCTCGACGCCCGGCGCCTTCCGCAGAGTCGCGAGGACGTCGGACGGTGGAACCGTATCCACCGCGATGATCGCGGCGGCCCGGTCCCCCCTGCCGCGCGCGAGGGAGAAGTCCGCGATGTTGATTCCGCCGTCGCCCAGGATCGTACCGACGCGGCCGACGACTCCGGGCACGTCACGGTTGCGGAGGAATACGACCGTGCCCTCGGGCCGGAACTCGAGCGGCAGCCCGTCGACCTCCACCACGCGCGCGTCCGTTCCGGAAAAAAGGGTCCCGACCGCCTTCGCCTCCGTTCGTCCATCCGACAGCGTGACCCGGATCGAGCGGGCATAGTTGCCGGCGCCTTCGTGGCGCGTCTCCGCGACCGCGAGGCCCCTCTCCCTCGCGACGAACATCGCGTTGACGAAATTGACGGTCTCGGGGGAGTGCGTCTGAAGCGCGCCCTTGACCGCGGCGACGGCGACGGGCCGCAGGAAGTCCTCGGGCAGGCCCCACGTCTCGACGGAGACGGATCGGAGGCGATCGCCGGCGACGCACGAGAGAAAGCGGCCGGTCCGCTCGGCGAGCCCCATCCAGGCGGCGGCGCCACCCGCGTCCTTCGGGCCGCGGAACGGCAGGTTCACCGCGGGCACGTACGACGCGCCGGCGAGCGCTTCCGCGACGGCCTCGGCGGTCTGGAGCGAAACCCTCTCCTGCGCCTCGACCGTCGACGCGCCGAGGTGGGGCGTGGCGACGACGTTCGGGAGAGAGAGGAGCGGGTCCGCGGGGTCCGGAGGCTCCGGGTCGAACACGTCGAGCGCCGCGCCCGCGAGCTTCCCGGAGACGAGCGCCTCGTGGAGGGCAGCGCGGTCGACCAGGCTCCCGCGCGCGACGTTCACGAGGACCGCGCCCGGTTTCATCTTCGCGAACTCCTCGCGCCCGAGGAGCGGGCGGCCCCCTTCCGTGGCGGTGGCGTGCAGGGTCACGATGTCGGAGTTGGCGAGGAGCTCTTCGAGCGGCACGAGCGCGATCCCCATCTCCCGCGCTTTCTCCATCGGCAGGTAGGGATCGTGCCCGAGGAGGCGGGCCTCGAACGCCCGGGCGCGCGCGGCGACGCGCGACCCGACCTGGCCGAGCCCCACGATCCCGAGCGTCTTGCCGGCGAGCTCCGAGCCCACGAACTTCGACTTCTCCCACTTGCCGGACGCGAGCGACGCCGAGGCGGGGGCGACGCGG
>JBKPMI010000246.1:0-31517 GCA_046732075.1 Acidobacteriota bacterium
GGTCGTACTTCGCGAGATCGAGCCCCGGCACGGCCTTCGGTGTCTCGTAGCCCCAGTCCGGATCGCGCTCCCACTCGATCCCTTCCTTGGCGATCTGCTTCATGATCTCGGTCGACACCCGGATCGTCACCTTTTCGCCGGGGGAGCCGTCTTTCGCCCCGATCGAGCCGGTGTTCAGGATGTAGGCCTGCATGTCCGGATTTTCCCGGAGGATCTCCAGGAGGCGGTTGCCCTCCTGTGCCTCCGGCCCCACGATAAAGGGGTTCGTTCCCACTTCCCGCTTGGCCTGGCCCGCCTTCGTCGGATCGCCGGCGGAGGTCTCGATCGACTCGCCCAGCATGAAGTAGGCCGCGGCCTGCTCGGCGGAGAGCCGCGCGCAGACCGGAACGACGTCGTTGCGCCGCGTGATGAAGACGATTTTGTTGGCCTTGTCGAGGTCGATGCCTTCGCTCGTGCCCTGGATGAACTTGCGCAGGACGACGCCGCGTCCGTTGGAAGTGAGCGACGTGTCCAGGAAATCGACCTTGCCGTTCTCGTCGAGCTTGATGTTCTCGTAGACCGCGGTCGGGTGGGTCGCGGCTCCCCAGAGGACCGTCTGCGACGGCTCGAGCCCCTCGGTCTTGATGTAGAAGCCGTCCTCCGTCCCGAAGGCCCGCCCGTCGGACGCCAGGAGGACGACGTCGTCCTGCTTGATGATCGCGCGCTCCGGCTCCTTCAAGCCGTGGTCGTGCAGGGTCAACGTGGTTTTGCCCGTTCCGGAGAGCCCGAAGAGCAGGAACCCGACGTCCGAGAGCTCGCCTTTCTGCCCCACGACGCGGAGCACCTTGGATCCGGCGTGGAGGCCGAGCCCCCCGCGCCGCTTCATCCAGTACATCGCCTGGCGAAGCATCGACTTCTTGGCCTCGCCCGGATAGTCGGTTCCGAGGATGTACGTGTAGCCCTGGTCGACGTCCAGGAAGATCAGCCGTTCCTTCCAGTCGGGCACGTACACCGAGATGAAGTCCGGCTCGTTCGTCGAGTCCGACGGGAAGAGCATGCTGTGCCACATGTAGGCGATCCGCGCGTACTCCTTCGGGACGAAGAGCCGGCAGTGGATGGGGACCTCGGGGCTCATTCCCATCCGGCGGTCGACCTGGATGAGCTCCATCCCGGCGAGGGTCTCCTGGACCTGCCGGATCGTTTCCTCGGCCCGGTCCTTGTCGATCGGTTGCTGCATGACCCCGAGCGCAACTCCGTTGGCGACGACGTAGGTGTTCTTCGCCGAACGGTTCTTGACCCGCGTCGAGTAGACGGGAGAGCCGTACTCGCTCGTCTTCTCGCCGGGGCGAGCCAGCTCGCGCAACTCCTCGCGGGAGAGGTCTTTGAGGATCTTCTTCGCTCGGACCGCGCGGGGGGAGACGACGTCAACTGTGGCCATACGGATCCTCTTGATCGGTCGTCAACGCTCTGCCGAAAAAGGACTTCAATCCTACCAAGAGCTAGAGCCCGATTTCCTCGGCGATCGGTTTCAACGCTTCGATCGTGAACTCGATGTGGTCCTCGAGCGGCCGCCCGACGGCGGCGGCTCCGTCCGAGATGTCGTCCCGGTTTACGGAGCGCGCGAATGCCTTGTCCTTCAGCCGCTTGACGACCGAGGAGACCGGGAGCTCGGCGACCTTCTTCGATGGCCGGACCTTCACGCACGCGCCGATGAACCCGACGAGCTCGTCACAGGCGAAAATGGCCTTCTTCATCGGCGTGTCCCGGGGGACGTTCATGTAGTTGGCGTGCGATTCGATGGTGCGAACCATCTCCTCGTCGTAGCCGCGGTCGCGCAGGACCCGGCCGCCCACGTGGAGGTGACGGTCTTCCGTCGGGTTCTGCTCGTAGTCGAAGTCGTGGAGGAGACCGATGATGCCCCAACGCTCGATCTCGGCCGGATCCGTCACCCCGAACCAGCGGGCGTAGGCGCGCATCGCTTCCTCGACCGCCCGCCCGTGGCGCCGGAGCGCCTCACCCTGCGTGAACTCGTAGAGGAGCTCCTCGGCTTCCTGCCGCGAAGGCCAGCGGCCGGCGCTCGATCCCACGTCCGGATTCTACAGGCGCGCTCCGCGGCGCCCGGGAGCGCTTTTGCACAGAGATCGGTGCACGGAGTGCAGATTTTCACGGTCACTGCGCCGAAATTGCGTTGCTTTTTGGAAAATTGACACTAGAATCCTGCAAATCTTGCGAAAAAAGGAGGACAGATTGCCGAAGGCGAAGATTCTGAAGTTCGACGCGGCCGGTCCGGGTCTGACCAAGTCGGAAATCCTGAAGGTGTGCGACTCGGAAAGCGTGCGGTTCCTGCGGCTTCAGTTCACGGACATCTTCGGGGTCATCAAGAACGTCGAGATTCCCCGGTCCCAGTTCGAAAAGGCCTTAGACGGCGAAATCCAGTTCGACGGCTCCTCGATCGAGGGCTTCACCCGTATCGAAGAGTCCGACATGAACCTCGTTCCGGACCTGGCCTCCTTCGCGATCTACCCGTGGGCTCATAACGGCGGCCGGAAAGTCGCGCGGCTCATCTGCGACGTCTACAACCCGGACGGCACTCCGTTCGCGGGATGCCCGCGGCAGACTCTCAAGAAGCAGATGGATCGGGCGTCCGCGCTCGGGTACGTCCTCGTGACCGGGCCGGAAGCGGAGTTCTTCCTGTTCCGCCGGGACGCGAACGGCGACCCGATCGTCGACACGCACGACCAGGGCGCCTACTTCGACCTGACCCCGGTGGACCGGGGCGAGGAGGCGCGCCGCGACATCGTCCTGGCGCTGGAGCAGATGGGATTCGAGGTCGAGGCCGCGCACCACGAGGTCGCGCCGGGCCAGCACGAAATCGACTTCAAGTACGCGGACGCGGTCACGACCGCCGACCGGGTGTCGACGTTCCGGTTCATCGTCAAGAAGGTCGCGCTCGACCACGGGCTGCACGCGACGTTCATGCCCAAGCCGATCTTCGGCGTGAACGGCTCCGGGATGCACACGCACCAGTCGTTCCTGGACAAGCGGGGCAACAACGTCTTCTACGACTCGAAGGCGAAGTACCAGCTCTCGAAGACCGCCCTCTACTACACGGGCGGAATCCTCCGGCACGCGAAGGCCTTCGTCGCGATCACCAACCCGCTCGTGAACTCCTACAAGCGGCTGGTGCCGGGCTACGAGGCGCCGGTCAACGTGGCGTGGTCGATGCGGAACCGCTCGCCGCTGGTCCGGGTCCCGGCGCGCCGCGGAATGGGCACGCGGATCGAGGTCCGGATGCCCGACCCGTCCTGCAACCCGTACCTGGCGTTCGGGGTGATGCTCGCGGCGGGTCTCGACGGCGTCCAGAACAAGATGGACCCGGGGGAGCCCGTCGACCGCAACGTCTTCCGGATGAGCGAGCGGGAGAAGCGGCGCCTGCGGATCGACCAGCTGCCGGGAAATCTCTCCGAGGCGCTCGACAACCTCTGGAAGGACGAGGTCGTGAAGGACGCGCTCGGTGACCACATCCTGAAGCACTTCATGGACGCCAAGCGCTCCGAGTGGGCGGAGTACATCTCCCGCGTCCAGCCGTGGGAGACCGAGAAGTACTTGGAAACATATTAAGTTTTACTGGGGCCGCCGAATTTTTTCAGGCCGAACGCGAGTTCGGCCTTTTTTTATTTGCATCGGCGGGCCATAGACTCGCGCCGTGGCGGATTTCCGGGAGCGTCTGCGCGCGGGTCGGCCGCTCCTGCTGGACGGGGCGATGGGCACCGAGCTTCAACGGCGGGGAGCGGACACCCGCCTGCCGCTCTGGAGCGCCCGGGCGCTGGTAGATGCGCCCGACGTCGTCCTCGAGGTCCACCGGGAAGAGGTCGACGCCGGCGCGGAGGTCCTGACCGCGAACACGTTCCGGACCCACCGGCGGACGCTGGAGAAGGGGGGCCTAGGGGAGCGGAGCGCGGAGCTTTCCGCGCTCGCGGTCCGGCTCGCGCACGAGGCGGCGGGCTCCGGCGGTGGCCGGGAGGTCTTCATCGCCGGGTCGATTGCCCCGCTCGAGGACTGCTACCGGCCGGACCTCGTGCCGGACGACGCCGCGCTCGAGCGCGAGCATCGCGAGCAGGCCGAGTCGCTCGCGGCCGCCGGAGCGGACCTTCTCCTCCTCGAGACCCACAACACCCTCCGGGAACTGGTCGCGGCCGCCCGCGCCGCGAAGGCGACGGGACTGCCGTTCGTCGCGTCGATGGTCACGGACGGCCGCGGGAACGGGCGGCTCCTGTCCGGCGAGACGATCGACGACGCCGTGAGAGCGATCGCTTCGCTCGAGCCCGACGCGATCGGCATCAACTGCGTTCCGGCGCGAAAACTGCGGGACGATCTCGCGATGCTGGCGGCGGCCGCGCCGGGCGTCCCGCTCGTCGCGTACGGGAATCTCGGCCTGCCGGCGGACGACCGCGGCTGGGCGTTCACGGAGGAGCTCTCACCCGCGGAGTACGCGGAGATCGCGAAAGACTGGCTGGCGCTCGGCGTCCGCCTCGTCGGCGGCTGCTGCGGCACGACGCCCGCGTACACGGCGGCCGTCCGCTACGCGATCCACATGGCGTCGCCGAACGAATAGAAGAGGTAGCCGCGCCGGATCGCCTCCGCGTAGGCCGCGAGGACGTTCTCGCGCCCCGCGAAGGCGCAGACGAGCATCAGGAGCGTCGAGCGCGGCAGGTGAAAGTTGGTCAGGAGCGCGCCGACCGCCCGGAACTCGAATCCCGGCGTGATGAAGAGGTCCGTCGAGAAGCGGAGATTCTCTTCGCCCGAATCCGGAAGGCGGATCCAGGCCTCCAGCGCGCGCGTCACGGTCGTTCCCACGGCGACGACTCTTCCGCCGGCATCGAGCTGTTGCCGCAGTCGCCGGATCGTCGCGGCCGGGAGAAGGACCTCTTCCGCGTCCAGGCGATGCCGCGTCGTCTCCAGAGCGCGGACCGGCTTGAACGTCCCGGCTCCCACGGCGAGCGTCAGGTCGACGACCTCGACGCCCCGCGCGGCCAGGCGGTCGAACGTCTCGGCGGTGAAGTGGAGCCCGGCGGTGGGCGCGGCCACGGCGAGCGGCTCGCGCGCGTAAACGGTCTGGTATCCCTCCCGGTCCTCCGGCCGGTCGGCGGCGCCCGACTCCCGCCGGACGTACGGGGGGAGCGGGACGTGACCGATCCGCGCGAGGAGATCTTCGTCGACCGGCCGGTCGAACACGACCACGCGCCGGGCCTCGTCGTCGACCTCGCGAACCGTCGCGGACACATCCTCCGGCGGAAACCGAACGGTCCCACCGCTCCGGGCGCGGCGGCCGGGCTTCGCGAGCGCCTGCCAGGTGCGCCGCTCCGCGTCCAGGGGGGACAGGAGAAAGATTTCGACGAGACGATCCTTCTCGTCGCGGCCGTAGAGCCGCGTGTTCCGGACCCGGACGTCGTTGCGAACGAGGAGGTCGCCCGCGCGGAGGAGGTCCGGAAACTCCGAGAACCGGCGGTCGGCCACGGCTCCGCTCGCGCGATCCAGCGTGAGGAGCCGGCTGGTGCCGCGAGCGTGCGGCGCCTGGGCGATGCGATCCGCCGGGAGGTCGTAGTCGAACAGGTCGACCCGCACGACCGTTAGGTTAATCTCGCCGCGCGATGGCGGGCGACTATCCGGAGGGGCGCGGCCGCGTGACGGTCCATGCCGCCGGGCTCGAGATCGAGGGAGTCTCCATCGCGGGCCACGAGTCCTTTTACAAGGTGCCCGCGTTCCGCTGCCTGCTCGAGTTCGGGCGCGCTCCCGACGACGTCCTCGGTTTCGGCACCGTCTGCCTGACGCACGGGCACCTGGACCATGCCGCCGGGCTGGCGCACCATGCCTCGCGCCGCCGGCTGACCGGCCTGCCTCCGGCCCGTGTTTTCGCTCCGGAAGAGGCCGCGCCCGATCTCGAGGCGTGGCTCGCGATCTCGGAGCGGCTGGAGAACGTGGGCTACGGCGTGCACGTGACACCGGCCGTGCCGGGCCGCCAGGTCGACCTGCGCAACGACCTTTCCGTGACGTTCCTCCCCGGACGGCACCGGGTCCCGACCGTGGGTTACCTGTTCTCGGAGGTCCGGAAGAAGCTGGTGGACGAACTGATCGGGCGGCCCGAAGATGAGATCGTGGCGCTCCGGATCCGCGGCGCCGAGGTCACGCGGCGCGAGGAGATCCCGCTGCTCGCATATCCCGGCGACTGCTCGCCCGAGATCTTCGAAGTCGCGCCGGAGCTCTTCCGCGCGCGCGTGCTGCTCGTGGAGTGCTCGTTCCTGGGAGAAGACGACCGCGATCGCGCGCGCAAGTACGACCACATCCACCTCGACGACATCGTCGAACGAGCCTCGTTGTTTCAGAACGAGGCGATCGTGCTGACGCACTTCTCGATGCGGTACCGGCCGGAAGAGATCCTCGAGGCGCTGGAGACTCTTCCGGCCGGTATTGCGGAGCGCGTGATCCCGTTTCTTCCGGGGAGGGTTTGAGGCGAGGACTACTTCTTCTTGCAGGTCTCTTCGACGATCGTGTGCGTCTCGCCCTTCATCGTCAGCTCGAACTTGTGCCAGAACTGGTTGGCGCCCTTCTTCGTGAGGGTGTCCTTCGCGGTCGCTTTTTCACCCATCACGTCCTGCTCCCCGGTGTAGGTGAGGGTGTCCCCCTCCCAGCCCGGAGACATCTGCATGGCGTGGGAGCCGAAGTTGTCGATCCAGATCTGCACGTACTGCTTCGAGCCCGCGTCGTAACCGACGTGGAGCATTCCCTTCATCGGGTGCGGGTTCGACGCGGTCTTCATCTCCATCATCATGCCGTCGTACCAGAACCCGTCGAGATCGCGCTTCAAGGTGAGCGTGCTCTGAGTCTTGTGCGCCGGTCCGAAGGGACCTGCCGGCGAGTCTCCGGAGCAGCTCCACGTGCCCGCGAAGTACTGGAGGTTCGACATTTCCGCGGCGACCTTGGGGGCCGACTGGGCAAGGGTCGCGGAAGCAACGAGCAGAAAAGCGGCCGCTGAGACCAGGGTGGATTTCATCTTCTTCTCCTTGCCGTCGAAGGGACGGCGCAATTCATGGGGGAACGGAGGGCAATGCGATGGCGGAAGCGTATCACCGGGAAGAATTGGCTGTGGGGGAAGGAATCGAACCTTCAACCTTCCGGTTAACAGCCGGACGTTGTACCAATTCAACTACCCCACAGCAGGGGTTGCTTCGGATTCGATGATAACCGGGGAATCGGAAATCGGCCGTCAGAGCTTCGCGGGAGAGCCCACCCGGACCATGCTTCCCTCGAGGACGTAGCCGAGGCCGTTGCTCTTCAGGATTACCTCGAGCGCCTGGTCCCACGGCACGTTCTCGAGACGCACGGTCACCGAGCCGCGCACGTCCGGATCGATCACCATGTTGAAGCGCGCGAGCTTCGAGAACGTCAGGAGCACGTCTCGCAGGTCGGCATCCTTCAGGTCGAGCGAGATCGGCTCGCCCCGGAAGCGGCGGACCGGCTCGCCCAGGACGACCGCGGGATAGCCGGTTCCCGTCTCGCGCAGCCCGGGGTCCTCGCCGAGGACGACGAGCGGCGGCCGGGTCCCCGTGTTCCGGGACACGCGGATGCGCTGGCGTGATTGAGGCTTGCGCGTCGCGGCGAAAGCTGGGAATGCGACCAGGAGCGCGGCAGAAACAGCGAGCAGCCGGATCTTCACGAGACCGTCATTCTAGCGAGGCGTGACGAGATCGTTCGGCGTCTCGGGCGCGACGGTCTCCGCCAGCCGCTGCCGACCGGCCCAGTCCCCGAGCATTTTCCGCCACGCGTCTGCGCTGTTTCGCGCGACCACGAACTCCAGGTCCTCGCCCTCCGAGTCGGTGAAGCGCAGGACTTCGAGCTTGACGAGAAGCCGCCCGCTTCCCATGCGGTCGGCAGTGACGATCTTGTTGATCCGCGAGGGCGGAATCGTCTCCGTGTGGCCGTCGATCCCCTGGAACACGAGCACGTCGTCGCGCCAGGAGAGAAGTCCCGGAATCCGCTGAAACTTTCCGATGACGAGCTCCGCCCGTGTCACGAGCTTCAGCGTTTTGCCGTCCCGCGCCATCGTCGTCCTCGCGAGCTGATCCTGGGCCCTTCCGATCAGAAGCCGGGGAACCAGGAAGAGAGCGGCGATGATCGCGGAGGCTCCGAGAAGGATCCACGCGAGAGAGGTCAATGGACGAACTTCTTGCGGTTCCGGATGTAGTCGGTGAAGAGGAACTCGGCGAGGTTGTAGGGGGACGCATAGTAGGCCCGTCCCCGGTTGATCTTCGTCAGCTTGTCGACGAACGCGACCAGATAGGAGTCCGTCGCGATCATGAACGTCGTGATCGTGATGCCGTCGCGCCGGCAGGCGTCCGCCTCCTCCAGCGTGCGATTCACGATCTTGAGATCGAGTCCGAAGGGGTTCTTGTACAGCCGTCCGCGGTCCCAGATCGCCGAGGGCTTCCCGTCGGTGATGAGGAAGATCTGCTTGTTCGGGTTCTTGCGGTGGACGAGGAGCTTCCGCGAGAGCGCCAGGCCCGCCTTGGTGTTCGTGTGGAACGGGCCGACCTGCGTCTTCGAGATTTCCGAAATCGGGACCCGCTTCGCGTCGTCGCCGAAGAGAATGACTTCGATCGAGTCCTTCGGATACTTGGACTGGATGAGCTCGACCATCGCCAGCGCAACCTTCTTCGCGGGGGTGAACCGGTCCTCGCCGTACAGGATCATCGAGTGCGAGATGTCGATGGCGAGCACCGTCGCGCAGGAGGTCAGGTGTTCCTCCTCGTGGACCTCGAAGTCCTCCGGCTGGAGCGCGATCTCGTCGGCGTCGCGGCGGACCGCGTTGCCGATCGTGCGGACGCCGTCGATGGCGGTCGGGTTGTCGCCGAACTCGTAGGGCCGGGTCTCGGGGAGGAGCTCCCCGCCCGCGCCGGCGCGGGGGATCGCGTGATATCCCGGTCCCGCCTTCGTCAGCGAGGTGAAGATCTCCTCCAGCGCGGAGCGCCGGATCTGACGCTCGCCCGCCGCGGAGAGGGCGAGCTTCCCGTCGCGCTCCTCGACCACTTCCTTCTTCTCGAGCTCCTTCCGGAATTCGTCGAGGTCGATCGAGGGGTCGATCATTCCGCGCTCCTGGAGGTATTTCATCCAGGTGAGCGCCTCCTCGACGTCGCCGCCGGTCTGGAGCACGAGCTGGAGGAAGAGCTTCGTCAGTTCCTGGAAAGTGAGGAGCTGGCGGAGGAGGTCGACGGGATAGTCGCCGTACCGGTAACGCACGCCGTCCCCGATTCTACGTGCGCTGATGCGCTCGAATCATGGGCGTCCGGTAGAATCCTCCTAGGTTGAGACTCCCATGATCGATCCCGAATACCCTGATAGCGCGCCGCCCGAGCACCGGGAGCTGCGCGAGATCCTGACCCGCGCCGTGAAAGTCGGAGGCCGGACCGCCACCGCGGCCGACGCGGTCCGGGGCGTTCTCTATCCGCACATGCGGCTGGAGGAGGCGTTTGCCGCGCCGCCGCTCTCCATCCTCCCGAGGCTCGCGGCGGGGGAGATCGGCCCCGACATGGAGAAGATCATCCAGATCTCCGAGATGATGAGGATCAACCTGCCGCGGATGCTGGAGCAGCACCGCTTGATCGTGACCGCCCTGAAGGAGCTGATGCGCGCGGCGACCGAGGAGAACCACCCCGTCTACGTGCAGTTCTGCCAGAAGCTGATGCACCATGCCCAGCAGGAGGAGGAGATCCTCTATCCGGCGGCGATCGTGGTGGGGGAGTTCGTGAAGCTCAAGCTCGGGCGGGGCTGAATCAACCCGGATCAACCCGGCGTCTTCTCGAAACGGCCGGTCTTTTCTGTCAGAAGGATCCGGTAGAGGACGATTGGCCGACCGTCGACGCCTGCCGTTTCGGACGAACGAAGGAGATAGGAGGGATGTGTCCGGGCGGAGTCCCCGACCTGGCCGAGCCGGGATATCAGGACGTCCATTGCCGCGATCACATCGCGCCCCGAGAGCTCTTCGAAACGGCCGGTTGCGATCACGCTTCTCCAGTTGCCGACGTCCTCCACGCGATCGACCTCGAAGCAGACGACCGGGTTCTTCCGCATCATGCGGAGCTTCAAGCCCTCCGGGCTGTGACAGTAGACGTAGCTGCGCTGGTACCCATAGGTGATCGGAACGACGTAGGTCCGGCCGTCGGCGTGGCAGCCGATTCGACCCGTAATCTCCGACCGGAGAACCTCTTCGATCTCTTCCGGGCTCAACTCTCCCAGCATGCGTCCTCCGAAACTGATCCTACGCCTCCCCACGGCATAGAATCGGGGTGCATGAGCGCATCCGCCGACGAAACTCTCGACCGCATCGCACGGAGCAAGGAGGCGGTCTTTGCGATCGACTCCGCAGATCGGATCGTGCTCTGGAACAAACGGGCGGAGGAGCTGCTCGGAAAGCCCGCGCGTTCGGTGCTCGGCAAGCGCTGCTTCGACGTGATCGGCGGCCGGGATGCGCAGGGCAATATCTACTGCTACCGCAATTGCCCTGTCGCGTACCAGGCGCGCGAGAAGAAATCGGAGCCGGTCGCGCGCTTCCCGCTTCGCGTTCGCACGGGGAATGGAGAAGACCGCTGGGTCGAGATGTCGCTCTTTGCGATCCCGTCGTACCACCCGGCTCTCTCCACGGTGGTCCACGTCGTGCGGGAGGGGAAGAAGTCGCCGTCGAGTCTGGAAAAGACACTCGAGAAGAGCGCCGCCGCGGCCCCGGAGCCTCTCTGGCCGATGACCTCGTCGACGGGAGAGCCGGTCGCTCTGACCGAGCGGGAACAGGAAGTGCTGCGCTGCCTGGCCCGGGGCCTGTCCACCTCGGGCATCGCCAAGAAGCTGGGGATTGCTCCAGTCACGGTGCGCAACCACATCCAGGCGATCCTGCAGCGACTGGACGTGCACAGCAAGCTGGCCGCGGTCGTGTATGCGTATCGGCACGAGCTGATCTGACGGGCCCATGTTTCGCCGGGTTCTTTTCGGGACCGACTTCTCTCCCGCGTCGCGGCCCGCATTCCGACGGGCGGTTGCGCTCGCGCGCCAGTCTCGCGGCCGCCTCCTGATCGTGCACGTCGTACCGTCCGGCATGCCGGTGGGCGCCGAGGGGTACGTCACGCCGCGGATGTACCAGGAGATGGAGACCGCGATCCGAAAGTCGGCACAGAAGCAGCTGGACCGGCTCGTCGCCCAGGCTAAGAAGGCTGGCGTGGCCGCGCGTGGCCTGCTCCTCACCGGCGCCGCCCCGGAGGCAATTGCCCTCACGGCGCGGAAGGAGCGATCCGACGTCGTGATCGTGGGCACCCACGGCCGCACGGGGCTCGACCGTCTTCTCGCCGGGAGCGTGGCCTCACGGATCGTCGGAACCGCTCCGTGCCCCGTAATGACCGTGCGTCCCCGCTGAGTCCGGCCGGAGATCGAGCCTGCCCGGATCTCTGGCGAACCGCGATCGATAGCCTGTCGGGACTCGACACGTTTTTCGGGGGCTGAGCACTCACTGCGCTTCCGGCGCAGATGCAAACAAATCAGCAGCAAGCGGCCTGCCGGGTGTTGGATACCCGCATGCCCACGATCAACACTGTCCGCGAGTTTCTCTCGTCGTCTGCGGGGAAAACGTGGATGGAAGGCGAGGTTCCCGAAACGTTTCCGTCCGGAGTGTGAAGGAGACACCGTGAGAACTCGACAGATTCCGCGCGCCGAATGGCCCTCTTTCTTCGACGGCTTCAACCGCCGTCACGAAGGCGGGCTCGTGACGGCCCGTCTTCTGACCCCGGCCCTCGGAGCCCAGATCGAGGCCAATGACCTCCCATTCGAGGGGGTCGTTGCGGATCCGGTGGAGGGGACTGTCTCCGTTCATCTCGGAAGAAAGCCCGGGACTCACCTGGAGCACTCCGTCGAGCGGCCCGTACAGATCTGGCTGGAGCTGACGGACGAGGGCGCCGAGTGCGCCCTCGAGATCGAGTCGGAGGACGGCGTCAAGACCATTCTCCAGTTCCGCTCTGCCCTGTTGCCGGAGATGGTGGACGGCTTCGCCCGTTAGCCTCGCGGCACGTCTGGCCCTCGGATCCGAGGCCGCCGGCACCTCGGATCCGGGCTCCCGCTGATGCATCTGGATCAGGCCCGCGCCCGGGTTCTGGAGCAGCATCGCTGTCGAAGCGAGGAGACCGACATGAAAGCCTTTCACCGCATTCTGGTCGCGACGGATTTCACCCCGGCTTCCGATCCCGCGCTGGAAGAGGCAATCGAAATGGCGAAAGGCAACGGCACCGAATTGCTCATCGCGCACGCTTACGAGCCGCCGGTCCTGCTTCCGGAGCAGACCGTCTCATCGGAAACGTACGACGAGTGGGATCGGGACCTCCGGAACGACGTCGTGGAACGGCTTCAGCCTCTCCTGGGAAAAGCGCGGCACGAGGGTGTCCGCGCAAGAGGGCTGGTTCTCTCGGGGGCTCCCCATGCGGCGATCGCCGAAGCCGCCAGGGAAAGTGACGCGGACCTCATCGTGATGGGCACGCACGGCCGCAAAGGCGTCTCTCGTTTCTTCCTCGGCAGCGTTGCCTCACGCGTCATTTCGACGGCGCCCTGTCCGGTCATGACCGTGAACGCAGCGTCTTCCCGCTAGCGCGCAGCCGGGTCGGTCACTCCTGCCGAAACGGGTTCGCGCGCACGTTCCGGATTCGTCGGGTCGAGGTTCGGCCGCCGTGTTCCTCTAACCGATCCGGACTGGTCTCCCCGTCAGCTCGAAGCAGAACTTCTCGAGCGTGCCGTTGTCGAAGCGATTCCAACCGTCGCAAGCGCAGTGCTCTCGAGTCTCGACGTCACAGCAGAGCGCGGCACCGCGTACGTCCTGGCGGCCCAGGTGATAGAGGGACACCACGTGCTCCAGCTCCGATCGGGTAGCCTGGGGCCTCTTCGCCGCGATCCAGTCGAACTTCTTGCGGAACTGCTTGTCGTCGAGGTCGCGAAAGCCGTGGCAGAAGACGTCCGCGCGCGCGGCGATCGTGCACGCGCACTCCTCTTCACCGGCTCGGGCCAGCAGCGCCCCCCGGATCCTTTCGATCGCCTGGGGTCTCGAGAGGTGCTCGGTCTCGGGTGCGTTTTCCATTGCTTGATCTCCCCCGGGCTCCAGAGTCTCCCGGGTCGGGTACCGCGGTCCTGATGCAAACGAATCAGTGTCCCGGCGGTCCGGCCTCGACGCCGGCACAGTGATGTTTCTGCACCAATCCTGCGGCGCCATGGGCGTTTAGCATCCGGGAAATCCGCTCGTCGCCCGACCCGTTTCGGGCGGATCCGGACTGACGGAGGCCAGCGATGAGTGCACGAAAGGCAGACAGGAAAGTCCCCCGAACCCTTCCACCCGAGCCGCAGCAGGTTTCCACCCTCTTCTGTTCGGACCACGAGCGCCTGGCCCGTCTCGAGGTGGACGCTTTCGTCGCTCGCGCCGCGGGCGACACGGCCGCCGCGGCAACGCGGTACCGGGCCTTCGCGGATGGTCTCCGCCGCCACATCGCTACCGAGGAGGAGCTCCTGTTTCCTCTATTCGAAAAACGTGCCGGCCTCTTCCCGGATTCGAGGCCCACGGAAGTCATGCGCAAGGAGCATGCGGAGATCCTCCGCCTGCTCGGCGAAATCCTCCGGACGATTGGAGACCCGGCGAAGCTCCCGGACCAGGCCCGAGCCGCGTTTCACGAGATTCTGGAGGAACACCACCGTAAGGAAGAGGGCTTGCTCTACCCGGCGCTCGACATGGTACTGACGCCGGAGGAACGCGACGCTCTCGCCGCGAAAGTCGGGGCGATCCCGGGCTGATCCTTCCATCAGTCGATCGCGCAGGCTGCGAAAAGAGAACGAGCCGACGCGATCATGATCGGCACGTACGACCGCGCCGGTATCGAGCGCTTCATCGACAAGTGATCGCCGGATCGCTCCGTCGCCCGGTGAATCGAACGCATCGATTCGATTGCACCATGCGCAAAATCGCGAACGGGAGAACAATCCGCGTCGAGGAAAGGAGGTTGCCATGTTGAACGTCACGCGTTGGGAACCTTTCCGGGAGTTCGAGAAGCTCCCCGAGCAGATGGTGCGCTTGTTCGGCTTTCCGACCATCCGCCCGTACACCGCCGAGGAAGCTCTCACGGTGGCGGATTTCATGCCGCCCGTGGACATCTACGAGACCGAGAAGGAGTACCTCATCAAGCTCGACCTGCCGGAACTCACCAAGGAAGAAGTGAAGGTCTTCGTCGAGGACGGAGTGCTCTCGATCCAGGGCGAACGCAAGAAGGAGAAAGAGGAGAAGGGGAAGAAGTTCCTCCGCATCGAGCGTTCCTATGGAACGTTCCTGCGCACCTTCACGGTTCCCCCGGATGCCGATGACACGAAGATCGACGCCGAGTTCAAGGAAGGGCTGCTGAAGGTCCACCTTCCGAAGTCCGAGAAGGCGAAGCCGAAGACGATCGACGTCAAGGTTTTCTAGCCTGTCGGAGGCCCGCCACCGGGCCGGGCGGATCGGCGAGAGCCGGTCCGCCTTTTTTCTGTCCCGACAGAGAGCTGATGCGATCGCATCATCCGTCGTCCCCCTCGGCGCAAAAGAATCGCGGTCGAGAATCATGCGAAAGGGGGTACCGATGCAGAAACAGACGACGCCTTCCACGGCGCGGCGGCCGAACGCAAACCGCCGAACCGCGCCGAAGGTGAGGGACCTCATGACTCCGAGTCCCTACACGCTTCAGCCGCGCGACACGCTCGCGTCGCTCTACGACTTGATGGACACACACCGGGTTCGCCACGTCCCGATCGTGGACAGCGACGGGGAGCTCGTCGGTCTTCTCACGCACACCGACCTCGCCATGACGGCTCTCGGCTCCCTCTCGGATCTGCCGCTGTCCCAGGAGCGGGATCTCCTGCAGCGCCGGCGCGTTCGGGAGGTGATGGTGACCGAGCTCGAGACGGTCGAACCGGACACTCCGCTGGCCGAAGCGGCATCCACGCTTTTCGAAAACAAGATCGGCTGTCTTCCGGTGGTCGAGGGAAACCATCTCGTCGGGATCCTGACCGAGTCGGATTTCGTCCGTCGTTTCGTGGAGGAGGAAACCGGCCGCGACCGGGGAAACTGAGGGCGCAGCCGGCCGGCTGATGCAAACAGATCTGAGCGGTTTCGCCGGCCGCGGAAACAATCCTCCTGCATCCGGTTAGGGAGGTATTTCATGAAAGCGAAGACTCGGGTTTCCCTCGTCCTGGGAGCCATCCTGGCGGGCACGGCGGCGTTTCTCATTGCCGCAACGTGCGCCGAGATCGACAAGTTCTACTGGATCGACGAGCGGCTCGCGACCGGGGGTCAGCCCCTGCTCGACCAGTTGCCGGCGCTCAAGCGGGAGGGGTTCCGCACGATCATCAACCTGCGCGAGCCGTCGGAGTACGACGAGGCGACCGAGAGCGCGGAAGTCCGCAGACTGGGTCTCCGCTATCTTTCGATCCCGTTTCGGGCGGCCGATCCCAAGGACGAACCGGTCCATGAGTTCCTGGCGGCCATGAAGGACAAGAAGATGTGGCCGGCATTCGTCCACTGCGGCACGGGCAACCGGGTCGCGGCGCTCTGGATGATTCACCGGGTGGTGGTGGACGGGTGGGAGCTCGAAAACGCGGAGCACGAGGCCCGGCTCGTCGGACTGAAGAGCGCAAACCTCCGCGCGTTCGCCTACGAATACATCTGCCGCCACGGGAAGGCGGAGGCCGGTCCGATCCCCTGCTCGAACCGCAGCACCGGAACGAACTAGGGATCGCGGCCGCCGTCACTCCCCTCCGTCGGGGAGCGCCGTCTCGATCACCGCGGCGCGGTACTCGTCCTGTCGTGCGGCCTTTCCCGACGAAGGGCCGCCGGCGGGGGCTCCGATCCTCGAGGATCCAGCGCCGGGTCCGCGGAGCCGGGCGCTCGGTACCGCTGCCGATCATCTCGAGGAGGTCGGTGGTCGTCACGATACCCGCGAGATTGCCGTCCTCGAGAACCGGCAGGCATCCCATCGTGCGCCCGCGAAGCAGATTCGCTAGCCGCGGCCCGAGCCTCCTGCCTGATCGGAGACCAAGCTCTCCTGATGAGTTCGGATCTTGGAGCGGGACTGTCCCCGCAGGAAGATCCTCTGGGTGAAATCAAGGAGGGGACAATGCTCCAGACAGTAAGGAAGTCCGATCTCGAGATTCAGCAGGACGTGATGCGCGAGCTGAGGTGGGATTCTCGAATCGGTTCGACGCGGATCGGCGTCGAGGTCGACAAGGGGGTCGTGACGCTGACGGGGACCGTGGAGAATTTCGCCAGGAAGCACGCGGCGACCGAAGCGGCTCACCGGGTCGCGGGGGTTCTCGACGTCGCAAACGACGTCCAGGTCCATCTGCCCGGAAGCCCCGGCCGGACGGATACCGAAATCGCGCGGGCGGTCCGCAACGCCCTGGAGTGGGACGTCTTCGTGCCGGATCAGCACATCCGCTCCAGTGTTTCCGACGGTTGGGTGACGCTCGAGGGAGAGGTGGAGTTTCTGCGGGAGCGCGAGGATGCCGGGAAAGTCGTTCGGCGGCTGGGGGGCGTCCGGGGCGTCTGGAATCAGATCACGGTCAAGCCGAGGGAGGTCGACCCCGTCGCCCTCCGCAAGATGATCGGGGACGCTCTCGAGCGTCGGGCCGAGCGCGAGGCCGGCCAGATCGGCGTCACGGTGGACGATGGGGCGGTCACCCTTTCGGGCAAGGTTCACTCGTGGCTCGAGAAGGATGCGGTCGTCGGAGTCGTCGGCCACGCTCCGGGCGTGCGGACGGTGAGCGACAAGCTCCGGATCGAGCCCTGGACCTAGAAGGAGTTCTCTTGTGTCAGGAGCGGCTCCGTCCGCCCGGACGGAGCCGCAGCCGTTTCAGAGCGCGGACAGCCTCGCCTCAGCTGACCTTCTTGACGTAGATCTCTCCGGCGGCCTCCGAATCGAGGGCCAGGGTCGTCTCTCCGATCCGCAAAACAGCCGCCGGCTTCCTCTGCTGAAGGCGCACGGTCGCGCCCGGGACGATTCCGAGGTTCGACAGTTTCGTCATCCGCTCCGCCGCGCGCGGAGAAATGAACACGACCCGTCCTTCCTCTCCGATCGCGAGCTCGACGATCGGCTGAACGAGGGGCTGGATCGTCCGCGTGAACGAGCGGCAGCAGGCGCCGGGGGGGATCGGCTTTCCGTGGGGACAGATCAGCGGGTGTCCGAGAAAGGCGCAGATCGAGTCGGCGATGCCGCCGGAAAGTACGTGTTCCATGACGCACGCGGTCTGGTTCACGGCTTCGTCGTCGTGGACCTCGAGCACCGTCGTGAAGAGGGCCTCGGCGAGCCGATGGCGTCGCACCTGGCGGGCGGCGAGTTCGCGCCCCTGCGGCGTCAGGTGGACCCGCTCCCCGTCGAGCTGGACCAAACCACGGCGCGCGAGCTCCTCGAGCGCGTCGAGGAGACCCGCAACCCGGGTCGTATCGCGGAGGTCGGAAAGCCGATCCGATCCCTGTTCGCCGAGCGTCCAGAGTTCCTCGGCGACTTCTTCGACGTCCTGATCGGCGAGGTCCCGTTCGTGGCTCATGCCCTTCTCCTTCCGAGCCACCGGAACAGGCGGCCCAGCGTTTCGACGATGGCGGACGTGCGGGGGAACTGGTACCCGCAATGCGGACACCCGACGACGTCGCAACCCGGTTTCAGGGGGCAGGCGCTGCACACCTGTTGGCCATGCGAGAAGCGGCCCCCGCAGAGGGGACACGAAAAGACCGTCGCCTCGCTCCCCCGGGGCGTCGCGGCCACGAAGTCGACGGCGTCCAGATCGGCCGGTCTCATCGCCAGGGTCCCGGGACAGCCCGAAGGATTGCGTTCAGCGCGCCGCCGACGAGGAGCGTGAAGGGGAGAATGAAGGCGGCGATCGCCATTGCCGTCTTCCATCCCCGCTCCTTCACGATCATGAAGAAGCTGGCGATGCAGGGGATGAAGAGGGTGATCGTCACCATTGCGACGACGATCTGGATCGGGTCGAGAGCTCCGGCGCGGGCGAGACGAAAGAGACCGGCGGCGCCGAAATCGCGTCGGAGGAACCCAACGACGAAGGCCTCCGCGGTCTCGCTGGGAAGGCCGAGCCAGCCGGAAACGACGGGCCGCGCGGCGCGCTCGACGAATCCGAGCAGGTGGAGGCGGTCGGCGAAGAAAAGGACGAGCGTTCCCAGGACGAAGAGCGGGACCGCCTCCTTGAGGTACCACTCGACGCGCGCGAGCGTCTTGACGACGATGTTCCCGATTCTCGGCAGCCGAAGCGGCGGGAGCTCGAGGACGAAATCGCTTCCCCGGCCCGGAAGCACAAGAGAGGCGAGACGGCCCACGACGAGGAGAATTCCCCCGATGACCACGGCCCAGACGATCGTGGCCCAGAGCGCGACGCCTCCGAGCATGGCGAGTACGACCGTCAGCTGGGCGGAACACGGGACGCCGAGGGCGAGGAGCAGGATCACGATCAGGCGCTCCTTGGGGGTCTCCAGGATCCGCGTGGTCATGGTCGCCATCGTGTCGCAGCCGAGGCCCAGCACCATCGGCAGCACCGCCTTGCCGTTCAGCCCCATCTTCTTGAAGACGCGGTCGACCATTACCGCCAGTCGGGGGAGATAGCCAGAGTCCTCGAGAACGCCAAAGGCGATGAAGAACGTCGTCACGATCGGAAGTAGAAGCGCCAGCGAATAGGCGAGGGCCATCGTGACGACGCCGTATGGACCGACGAGCATGTCGCGGAGGAACTGCCAGGGGATGAAGCGGTTTGCGGCCGCGATCGCGGCCGGGCTGATTACTCCGCCGAACAGGCGATGCTCGAGTAAGTCCACGAGCGTTCCGGCGCCGAGCTTTCCGACGAAGAGGTAGGCCAGGTAGAGCGCGGCGCCCAGGATCGGAACACCCCAGACCGGGTGGGTCGAGAGCTCTTCGAGGCGGACGACCCATGGCCGGGTCGACACCTGTGGGCCGCGGTGGCGAGCCGTGCCGTGCATCAGTTGCCGCGCGACCCTCAGCCGGGCGCGATTGACCGAGTAGGAGACGTCGGCGCCGAACTCCCGCCGGAGTTTGGCGCGGATTTCGTCGAGGCGCGCGAGGTCCTCGGCAGTCATGCGCTCGCGGAGCCATTGCTTCAGAGTTTCGTCGCCACAGATCGCCATCAGCGAGAGGCTGCGGGGCGAGATCGGCGAAGTTGGAACGAGCGGTTCTCCAGCCGCGAGCGCGCGTTCGACGGCCGCCGGATACTCGACGTGGACGGCGCCGCGGCGGGGAGCGGCGAGAGAGCGCACCAGGCGCGCGATTCCCTCGCGGCGGATTGCAACCGTTGGAACGACGTCAACCCCGAGCCGGGACGAGAGGGTTTCCGCCTGGATCGTGATTCCGCGATCCGCAGCTTCGTCCATCATGTTGAGGCAAAGCACGAACGGGAGACCCATCTCGGCGAGCTGAACGGCGAGCAGAAGCGTTCTCTCCAGATTTTTCGCGTCTCCAACGAGCACGACTCCCCGGTGTCGCTCGGCGAGCAGCATGTCCCGGGTGACGCGCTCGTCTTCGGACGAGGGCAGAAACGACGCGATCCCCGGCGTGTCCGTCACGGGCGTCCGCAGCCCTTCGAGAACCGCGGAGCCCGTTGCGACCTCGACGGTCGTACCCGGGTAATTCGACACCGTGACGTAGGCGCCGGTCAGGGCGTTGAAGAGTGCGCTCTTTCCGACGTTGGAGTTCCCGACGAGGACGATGTCCGAACCCGGCTCGGGAACCGGAGGGACCGGCGCGAGCTGTTCGGGTGCGCTGGCGGACAGGAAGGTAGCTTCCCCGGCTTTCACGTCGTCAGCGTAGGCGGGGCGGGGGGACCCGGGCTGATGCAATTGAATCAGCCCCCGCGGGGTCCGCCCACACCCCGTAAGATGCCCCGAATCAATCGGATGGCCGGCGTCCCGCGGGCGAACCGGAGAGAATGGCCGGATGCGCCTCTTTGGAACCGACCTGGTCCTCCTTCACCCTCCGAGCGTCTACGACTTCCGCAGGATCCGCTCGGAGTACGGGCCGATCAGCGACGTCATCTTCTCCTCGCCGGCCTACGAGATGTACCCGATCGGCCTGACGTCGATCGCGAGCCACCTCGAGGAGCACGGCCACAATGTCCGGATCGTCAACGTGGCCCACCGGATGGTGGCGGACCCCGACTACGACGCGGAGGCGGCCATTGCCCGGCTCGATCCGGCGGTCTTCGGAATCGGGCTGCACTGGCTGCCTCACGCGCACGGTGCCCTGGAGCTCGCGCGGATCGTGAAGCGGCATCATCCGGAGACGCCCGTCGTGTTCGGCGGACTTTCCGCGTCCTACTTTCACGAGGAGCTGATCCGGTCACCGGACGTCGACTTCGTGGTGCGCGGCGACGCGACCGAGGAGCCGGTGCGCCAGCTCGTCTCCGCCCTGCAGCTCGGCGGGGACCTCGAGCGGATTCCGAACCTGACCTGGAAGAGGGACGGAGAGGTCGTCGTCAACCCGCTCCGCTGGTCCCCGACGAGGCTCGATGGACCCGCCATTCCGGACGTCTTCTACGCGATCCGTTCGGTTTTCAAGTACCGCAGCCTCGCCGACGTCGTGCCTTTCACGGGATGGCTCGAGTATCCGATCACGGGCCTTCTCGTCTCGCGGGGATGCTCGATGGCCTGCGCGGTCTGCGGCGGTTCCCGCCCGGCCTACCGGATGATCTGCAACCGGCAGGGTCCCGCGTTCCGCTCGCCCGAAGCGCTGGTGCGCGACGTCCACCGCATCGGACGGTTCAGCCGCGGGCCGATCTTTCTCATCCACGACCTTCGGCAAGCCGGTCGGGCGTGGACGGAGAAGGCTCTCGACCTCCTCGCCCGGGAGCGCCCCCGCAACGAAGTCGTGATGGAGCTGTTTTCGCCGGTCGGCGACGACTATCTCGAGCGCGTCGGCGCGGCTCTTCCCCGCTGGAGCCTGGAGATCACCATCGAGTCCCACGTCGAGAGAATTCGCGCTCTCAACCAGCGGTTCGCCTGCACGAACGAGGCGATCGAGCACACGATCCGCCAGGCGCTCGACAACGGCGCCGGCCGCGTGGATCTCTTCTTCATGGTCGGCCTTCCCGGTCAGAGCTACGACGACGCCGTCGGATGCGTCGAGTTCTGCCGGTCGCTGCTCGCGCGACTCGGTGGCGATCCCCGGCTCTCGTTTTTCGTCGCGCCGCTCGCGCCCTTTCTGGACCCGGGGAGCGAAGCGTACGAGCAGCCCGAGCGGTTCGGATACCGGGTTCGGTTCCGGACGCTCGAAGAGCATCGCTCGGCGCTCCTGGCCCCGAGCTGGAAGGAAATGCTCAACTACGAGACGGAGTGGATGACGCGCGACCAGATCGTCGCCGCGACGTACGAAGCTCTGCGCGGGATGACCCGGTTCAAGAACGAAAGGGGACAGATCTCGCGCGAGGCGTGCACGGAGACTCTCGCCGCCATCGACGCGAGCGAGAACGCGGTCGCGGGGATCCCGCAACCCGCGAAAGAAAGCGGAGCGCCGGCCGGCCCCGCCCGCTTTCAGAAAAGCGATCTCGTCTGGAGGATCCCCGGCCGGCGCCGGTTCGCGTCCCTGCTCTCACTGGCCGGCATCGCCCTGGAGCTCGCCTTCCGCGAGGCGAAGCTCCTTCTCACCCGGCGGCTGCCGCTCTATCTCGGGCGGCGGGTCTAGTTCGTCGGAGTCGGGCCGAGCGAGCAGCAGTCCAGAGCTTCGTCGAACATCCCGTCCGGCAGGATTTCGGACGCCTGCACGTGCAGGAAGTAGGCGACGCTCCCGACCGGATGCTCTTCGATTCCGTTGCGGCCGCAGCGCGGGCAGCGCTCGACGCGCCCTTCGATCGGGACGAACCGGCCCTCGTCCAGCTTGGTGAAATCGTCGACGCAGATCATCACGTCACCTCCGCGGTCTGCACAGCTTCCTTCTCCGATGCCATCTTGCCCCCGCCCGCCGGAGAGAGCGCGGCGAGCTGCTGATAAAGAGCCGAGCGACGGTCGACGTCTTTCTGGGCGGCGTCGACGAGAGTTCGCCATCTCTCCGGGCCGAGACGCTCGAGCATCCGGAACCGATTCTCATTGCGCATGTAGTTCTCGATCGGGATCTTCGGCGGCGGGGAGTCGAGCTGGAGAGGCGACTCGCCCCGGGCGAGCCGGCGCGGGTCGAACCGGTACAGCGGCCAGGTCCCCGACTCCACCGCGAGCTTCTGCTGGTTCGCGCCGTCGGCCATGTCGTAGCCGTGGGCAATGCAGTGGGCGTAGGCGATGACGAGCGAAGGCCCCGGATAGGACTCCGCCTCCTGGAGGGCTTTCACCGTCTGGTGGTCCTTCGCGCCGAAGGCGACCCGGGCGACGTAAACGTTGCCGTAGGTCATCGCCATGAGACCGAGGTCTTTCTTTCCGGTCTCCTTGCCGGCGGCCGCGAACTTCGCCGCGGCGCCGAGCGGCGTCGCCTTCGATTGCTGGCCTCCGGTGTTCGAGTAGACCTCGCTGTCGAGCACGAGGACGTTCACGTTCCGCCCGCTGGCGAGCACGTGGTCGAGACCTCCGAACCCGATGTCGTATGCCCACCCGTCTCCGCCCACGATCCAGACGTTCTTCTTGACGAGCGCGTCGGCATCGGCTTCGAGCTGCCGCGCGTCGCGCCCGGGAAGGCGACCGAGCTCGCCGCGGAGGGCCTGAACGCGTTCGCGCTGCGCCGCGATCTCCGCTTCGGTTTTCTGCTCCGCGTGGAGAAGATCGTCCGCCATCGCCGGGGGGAGTTGATTTGCCAGCTTCGTGACGAGGCTTCGCGCCCGCTCCTCGCGCGAATCCGCCGCGAGACGGAATCCGAGCCCGAACTCGGCGTTGTCCTCGAAGAGGGAGTTCGACCAGGCGGGCCCGCGACCGTCGCGGTTCGTCGTATAGGGGGTGGTCGGAAGATTGCCGCCGTAAATGGAGCTGCACCCGGTCGCGTTGGCGATCAGGGCGCGATCGCCGAAGAGCTGCGTGAGCAGCTTGACGTAGGGCGTCTCGCCGCAGCCGGAGCAGGCTCCGGAGTACTCGAAGAGGGGCTGGAAGAACTGAGATCCCTTGACGTCCACGACCCGGAGACGGGACCGGTCCACCTCCGGCAGGTCCTCGAAGAACTCGAAGCTCCTGCGCTCGGCGTCCAGTCTCGGAGGCTGCGGCTCCATGCGAAGAGACTTGCGGCTCTTGTCCTTCTTGTCGTGCGCCGGGCAGAAGACGACACAGAGCGAGCAGCCCGTGCAATCCTCCGGGGCCACCTGGATCGTGTATTTCCAGTCTTTGAAGTCGAGTCCCCGGAACGTGTCGGAGAGGAATCCTTCCGGCGCGCCCTCGAGGAGCGCCGGCTCGTAGACCTTGGCGCGGATCGCGGCGTGCGGGCAGACCAGAGCGCACTTGTTGCACTGGATGCAGAGGGCCGGGTCCCACACCGGGATCTCGTCGGCGATGTTGCGCTTCTCGTACCGGCTCGTGCCGGTGGGCCAGGTCCCGTCCGGCAGGAACGCCGAGACGGGGAGATCGTCTCCGTGTCCGGCGATGATCGTCCCGGTGACCCGGCGGACGAATTCGGGTGCGTCGTTCGGAACCGGAAGCGGCATGCGCCGCTTCGACGCGGCGAAGGCGGGAACCTCGACGCGGGCGAGATTCTCGAGCGCCCGGTCGACCGCCGCCAGGTTCTGCTTGAGGACGTCGGCGCCTTTCTTCCCGTAACTCTTCTGGATCGACTGCTGGATCCGGATGATCGCCTCGTCGAGCGGAAGGATCTCGGTGATCGCGAAGAAGCACGTCTGCATGATCGTGTTGATCCGACCGGCGAGCCCGGCCTCTCGCGCAACGCGGTCCGCGTCGATCGCGTGGACCCTCAGGTGCTTTTCGACGATCTGTTCCTGCGCCTCGCGGGGCAGGCGATCCCACACGGCCCCGGCGCCGCCCGGGCAGTTCAGGAGAACGTTCGCTCCCTCCGCCGCGTAGGCGAGAACGTCGTAGCGATCCATCAAGCCGAACTGGTGGCATGCCACGAATTGCGCCTTCCGGACGAGATAGGAGGACCGGATCGGCCCGGGACCGAAGCGCAGATGCGAAATCGTGGTTGCTCCGGACTTCTTCGAGTCGTAGACGAAGTAGCCCTGCGCGGCGCCTTCCGTGGTCCCGCCGATGATCTTGATCGAGTTCTTGTTCGCGCTGACCGTGCCGTCCGAGCCGAGCCCGAAGAAGACGCTGCGCACGACCGAAGCGGGTTCGATGTCGAAGGCGTTGTCGAACGGAAGGGAGCTGCCCGAGACGTCGTCGTGGATCCCCACCGTGAAATGGTTCTTCGGCCTCGGGCGCCGCAGGTCATCGAAGACGGCCCGGACCATGCCCGGGTGAAACTCCTTCGAGGAGAGCCCGTAGCGTCCGCCGACGACGATCGGGTAGGGCCGATCCGAGCAGAGCTCCGAATTGCGGGCTTCCGCAAGGGCGGTGACGACGTCCTGGTAGAGGGGCTCGCCGACCGCTCCCGGTTCCTTCGTGCGGTCGAGGACCGAGATCTTCCGCACGGTGGCGGGGAGCGCCGCGACGAAGTCGGGCACCGAGAAGGGACGGAAGAGCCGAACCTTGAGGACACCGACGCGTTTGCCCCGCGCGACCAGCCACTCGATCGTCTCGTGAACGACCTCGGCGCCCGATCCCATGACGACGATGACGTGCTCGGCCTCCGGGTGGCCGACGTAGTCGAAGAGACCGTAGCGGCGCCCCGTGATCCGAGCGAAGCGCTCCATCGTCTCCCGGACGAGACCGGGACAGGCCGCGAAGAACGGGCTGCATGCCTCGCGGGCCTGGAAGAAGACGTCGGGATTCTGGGCAGTGCCGCGCACGACGGGCCGGTCGGGGGTCAGCGCGCGCGCACGGTGGTTCCCGATCCGCTGGTCCGAAACGAGCGCCCGCAGATCGTCGTCCGACAGCTGCTCGATTTTCGCGACCTCGTGCGACGTGCGGAATCCGTCGAAGAAGTGAAGGAACGGGATCCGGGAGTCGAGGGTCGCGGCATGCGCGATGGCCGCCATGTCCTGAGCTTCCTGAACCGATCCGGAGGCGAGCAGCGCGAACCCGGTCTGGCGGCAGGCCATGACGTCCGAGTGGTCGCCGAAGATCGAAAGCGCGTGAGTCGCGAGGGTGCGGGCCGCGACGTGCATCGCGAACGGGGTGAGCTCGCCCGCGATCTTGTACATGTTCGGGACCATCAGCAGCAGGCCCTGTGAGGCCGTGAAGGTCGTGGCGAGCGCGCCGGCCTGGAGCGCTCCGTGGACGGCCCCGGCCGCGCCGCCTTCCGACTGCATCTCGACGACCTGGGGAACCGCGCCCCACACGTTCTGCCGGCCGGCGGCCGACCACTCGTCGGCGAGCTCGCCCATCGTGGAGGAAGGGGTGATCGGGTAGATCGCGATGACTTCGGAGAGCCGGTGGGCGACCGAAGCCACGGCCTCGTTGCCGTCGACAGTGATCCAGCGTTCGTCTGCCATGACCCGAAGTTAGGACCGGCGCGGGCCTCCGGTGTGATGCATTCGCATCAGTGGGGGAGTGCCGGCGCCGGGACCGGCTTCGGGGCAGTCCGGGCTGCCCCGAGCTCGCGCGCGAGGTCCTGCCAGGTCCGGGCCCGGCCGGCCGCGTCGCTCGCCGCGGCTGCCTCCCGGGTGGCAAACGCGGCCACGCCGTAGCCCATGGGGGTGGTGAGGGCCGCCGGGCGCGCATAAAAGACGCTCTCGGCGGGGAACCACGACCGGCCGACGTGGACGAATCGGGCGCTCCGCCCGGAAGCCTTCCACGGGTCGGTCGCCAGACACCCGATGTCGTCGTAGAACCGGGGCTCCTCGCCCTCCGCGATCCACTCCGCCGACTGGTCTTCCCGCGAGACGAGCATTCCGCAGACGGTGCAGGCGACCTGGCCGACCGGGACGGGCTCGGGGCGAAGCGCCCGCTGCCCGCACCCGACCAGGGCGAGCAGGAGGACCGCTGCCGACCGTCGGAAGAGTCCGGCCACGCTGGTCAGAGGTCGGCGCGCTCGATCCGTCGGACGGCGAGGGCGAGGGGCACGAGGATCCAGAACAGCGTGGAGGCACCGAGGAGCAGGCCCGCGCCGACGGGGCCCCGCGTGAAGCGGAGGAGAGCGAGCGACGCGGAGCCGAACGCGGTCGGTCCCTGAATTCCGAGGAGGATCGCGGTGCGCACGGCGTCGGCCGGGTTGACGAGCACCGCCGTGACCAGGAGCCGGGAGGCCGGGCCGGAGCGGAGGAGCGTCGCGCCGGCAAGAACTGCGACGTCGAAGAGTATGACCGTTCCGAACCAGACGATGAGGGCGATCGCAAGCGCCCGCGCCCGGCGCACGGCACCTCCCGAAGCCAGAACCGCGGCAATGGCGAGGAAGATGGCGGTCGCGACGAGCGAACCCGCGAACAGGATTCCATACGCGGAGAGGCCGGACGATCCGGCGCGCCAGAAGATCACGAGGCCCGCTCCTCCGAGGCCGATCGCCTGCGCCGCGGCGAGGGCGACGAAGAGTCCCAGCAGGCGGCCGAAGAGGATTGCCCGCCGCGAGACCGGCTGGGAAAACAGGATCTCCGTCGCTCCCCGGTCGGAGGAGAGCGCGAGGATTCCGATCACGAGCGCGGTGACCGGAACGAGCAGGATCACCAGGCTCGCGAGCGACGTCGCGGTGCGGGCGTAGTCCTCGAGTCCGCCGCCGCCGGAGAGGACGTACCCCGACGCGGCGACCGCGAGCGCCAGGGCTCCGAAGACCGCGGCGAAGATCTGTGTCCACCGGGATCGGGCGGCGAGCACGAGCTCCTGGCGGGCGCAGAGCGCGACCGGGGAAGAGCCGAGCGTCACGGGTGGTCCTCCGCGACGAGCTCGCGGTAGAGGACGTCCAGGCGCCCCTCGCTCGCGACCAGGTTGACGATCCCGACGCCGTTCGCCCGGACGATGTCCAGAACGCGCGGACGGTCCTTCGCCGGCCCGGGCACGACGAGCTCCTCGCCGGCCCGCGTGGCGGTCGGAGCCACCTGCCGGATCTTCCCGAGCAGGCCGGGGACATCCCGGTCCAGACGAAGTCGCATCACTCCTCTCTCGGCGAGCCGTTGGCCGAGCTCCGCCTGCGTGAGCGATGCCACGAGGCGTCCCTCGACGAGGAGCAGCAGCCGGTCGGCGAGTCGCTCGACGTCACCGAGCTGGTGGGAGGTGAAGAGGACGGTGTGCCCTTCCGCGCGGCGTTTTTCGACCAGCCCGTAGAACGCGCAGAGGCCGTCGGGATCGAGCGCCGCGGTCGGCTCGTCGAGCATCAGGACCGGCGCGTCGGGGAGGAGCGCCACGGCGAGGCCGAGCCGTTGGACCATCCCTCCGGAGTAGGAGGCGACACCGCGGCTCGAGGAACCGTTCAAAGACGCGAACTTCAAGACCTCGGGGACGCGTTCCGCGGCCGCGCCTCGCAGAGCGCGGTAGAACTCGAGCACTTCCCGGCCCGTCAGGGCGTCCGGAAATGCGACCTTCTGAGGCAGATACGAAATCGCCCGGCGCGCGGCCGGAAGCCTGGCGTCCCGCGGCGGATCGCCGATCCGGACGCGGCCGGAGGTCGGCCGGATGAGGCCCGCGGCCGCCTTCAACGTCGTCGTCTTTCCGGAGCCGTTCGGCCCGAGAAGCGCGACGGCCTCGCCCGCGAGAACGGAGCAGGTCAGCGAGCGCACGGCGGCGCGCCGGCCGTAGGTCTTGCCGAAATCCTCGAAGGAGATCACCGGCGGCCTCGCCCGAGGAAGAAGATCCCCGCGCCCGCCGCCGCCGCGGACAACGCCATCCCCCGTGGGTTCGGCCGTCCGGAGCCGTGGGAGGCCCGGGGAACGTCGGGCAGCTCGGGCGCACGCGCGAGCGGAGACCGGTCTTCGACGGGAAGCGGATCGAGCACGGGAAATGCGCGCTCGGCCGCGCCGAGGGCCGCGGCACCGAGCCCCTGCGTGAACAGGTCGGCGGCGGTCAGGTTTCCGCGAAAGTGATCGAAGGCCGACGAAAGGCGGTAGGGCCGATCCGACCGGCCGTCGCCGTCGAGGTCCGGAACGTCGTTCCCCGACCAGAAGTTCCCGTCGAAGACGGTGTCGGTGCGGCGACCGACGAGGTCGAGGGGCGTCAGGTTCGCCACGAAGGAGTTGCCTTCGAATCGAATCGCGGAGCAGGAGTCGTAGAGAACGATCGAGGCGTCGGATTCGGCCACGACGTTCCGTCGAAAGAGGTCCCGGGAAGAGCCCTCGAGAAAGATTCCGCGGGCGTTGTCCGCGATGAGGTTCGACTCCGCGGTGACGTCGTCGCAGGCCTTCAGCAGGAGGCCGACCGAAGCGAAGCCGCGGTTGTGGAGAAAGCGATTGCGGCGGAAGACGATTCGTTTCGAGTACATGAGCGCCGCGCCGGCGGCGCCGTTCTCGAAGAGGTTGTCTTCGAACCGGTTGTCGTCCGCGAACATGTAGTGGAGCCCGTAGCGCAGGTCGCGCGCCGTGTTTCCGACGATGATGCCGTGGGAGGAGGACTGGATGTAGAAGCCGTCCCGCACGTCCCGGATCGCGTTGCCCGAGAGCCGGAAGCCGTTGGTGTTCCAGACGTGAATCCCGGACCCTTTCTCGCCCGGCTCCTTTCCCGGGATCCCGCGAATATCGCAGCGTTCGACGACGCCGCCATCCGCTCCGTAGAGGTAGATGCCGAACAGGGTCCGGACGACGCGGCAGTCCCGGATGACCGCGTTCCGCGCGGCGACGTGAACTCCGGACGTGTCGCGGCCGAGGTCTCCGCCCCCGATTCCGTCGATGTCGAAACCCTCGAGGGTGACGCCCTCCGCCCGGATCCGGACGACGCTCTCGGTCCCCGAACCACGCAGAAGAGGCCGGCCCCGCCCGACGAGGTGAACGGAGCGGTCGATGACGAGGTCTCCGTCGTAGGTCCCGCTCGCGACCGGAATCGTCGAACCGGGCGCCGCTTCGTCCACGAGCGCCTGGAGGGGCGAGACGTGCAATCTCGCCCCTCCCGCCGCGGCGCCCGGCAGCTGACCCGAGGCCAGGAGTCCCGCAACCGAGCCGGCCGCGACGAGCCGGGAAAACCTTCCTCTCAACCCGCCATCCGGGTTTCGCTCGCGATCTCCGACCGGCTTTCCCGCCACGCGAGCCAGAGGGCGACGGCGAGCAGAACGGCCACGGCGGCGAGCGCATAAGAGCCCGCCGCCGGATACGAGTACACGTCGAAATTCGCGAGCTTCCGGTGGCCGTAGAGAGGGGGCATGAACGGAGGGTCCTTGACCGCCGCGGTCGGGGCCAGATCGTGGCCGTACCGATAGAGCTTGTAGCCGAACGACCACAGCGAGAAAGCCGCGAAATAGAAGAAGAGGACGAAGAGGTCGACGAGGGTCCCCAGCTTCCCGAGGACCGCCGTGCGGAGGAGAAGGAGGGCCAGGGCACCGATGACGAACGGCATCCACTTGAACTCGGTGAAATCTTCGGCCGCGAGGTCCTTCATCCCGATGTAGTGGTTCAGCAGGTTGATTTCCTTGGTGTCCTGCCCGGCGTTGCCGCCCTCCAGCTTGAAGCTGTAGATCCCGAGGCGCAGTCCATCCGGGTACTGCGGAGCGAACATCGTGAGCTTCCAGAGCGGCAGGAAGTAGGTCGGAAAGAGCAGCAACGCCGCGAGCACGAGGAGACCGCGCGGCCCGAGCTCGAGCGGAAGGTTGAGATACCGGTTGGCGCGTTCGAAGACGTTCTTCATTTGACGATCAGGTAGCCCTGCATCTCCTGGTGCAGCGCCGAGCAGAAGTTCGTGCAGTAGTACGGGAAGACCCCCGGCTTGTCCGCGCGGAAGGTGACGGTCTTCGTCTCCCCCGGATCGACGACGATGTTGATGTTGTAGTCCAGGAGTCCGAATCCGTGGAGCTCGTCGGTCGTCTGCTCGATGTTCGTCATCGCGATCTTGACGAGATCGCCGCGATTGACCTCGATCGCCGTGGGGCTGATGGTCGACCGGACGAGGACGACCTTGGCCGTGACGTTCGATCCCTCGCGCGTGACCCCGGCGTCCTTGAGGTCCCAGATCGCGAGCGGGTTCTTGTTCTCGGCTTTCGGATACACCTCGATCGGCTTCAGCTTGTCGGCCTTGATGATCTGAGCGTAGTGGGGCTCCGGTTCGGTGAACGCGTCCGCGAGGATCTTCATCTTCTCCTCGCTGATGTCCACGAGCTGAGAAGATTCGGGCTGGGACGGCCCCACCGAGAGGTGCCGGCCGTGCGAGAGCTTGTTCAGGCCGACCAGGTACTTCCCGTCGGGAGAGACCGTGTCGCCCTCGGCCGCGGCGAGGTGTCCGATCGAGTAGGACATCGGGACCTTGTCCACGACCTCCCAGGTGCCGAGCTTCCACTTCGCGATCGCGGAGTCCACGAAGAGCGACGTGTAGGCGAATCCGTCCGGGCCGAACTGCGTGTGCAGCGGACCGAGCCCGACCGGCACCTCGGCGTCCTTGATCGACTCGTACTTGAGGACGGGAATTCCGTCCTCGTCTCCGGTGAAGTCCTTGTTGCGGATCGCCGTCTGGACCTTCTCGAAGTTGAACGCGGTCGTGACCCCCTGGAGCTTGCCCGACCCGATGATCCACTTGCCGTCGGGCGCGACGTCGACGCCGTGCGGCGACTTGCCGCAGGGCATCAGGTAAACGACGCCCGGGACCTTCCGCGGGTCGAGGACCTTGACCCCACCGATCAGGTCGCCCTTTCCTTCCGCGATCGCCTTCTCCGCGGCGCGCCAGTCGACCGCCGCGATGTAGTCCCGGTCCCGCTGCGACGCCGTGACCTCGAGCTTGCCCGTGGCCCGCTCCGAGTTGTAGCAGGTGAAGAAGGCCCAGCCCTCCGATACCTTCTTGCCGGCGTCTCCGAGATCGTAGTCGAAGGGCGGCATGAGGATCTCCCACCCGTACGAGATCTCGCCCGTCTTCGAATCGATCTTCATGCCGGCCACGACACCTTTGTATTCGGTCGCGTACTTGTCGATCGAAGCCGGGCTGCCCTTGGGAATCGGGATGGAAAAGCGAGTTCCCATGAGGGCGTATTCGGTGTTGGGCGTGACGAAGGATGACGCGTGGTTTCCGGAGATATTGGGTACGGGACCGAAGATCTGCCGCGTCTTGAAGTCCCGCAGGTCGATGCGGGCGAGCCGGCCGTTCATGTCATTGATGAACAGCCAGCGTCCGTCGTAGTCGCCGTTGGTCTCGGAAAGCGCGGGGTGGTGAGCATCGCCCCAGGTCAGGTTGCCGAGCATCTTCTTCGTGTCGTCGTCGAAGCCGTATCCCGTCGCCGGATATGGCGTGTAAACCGGGATCGTCGAAAGGTGACGCATCGAGGGGATGCCGTAGACGTAGATCTGCCCCGAGTGACCGCCCG
>JBKPMI010000247.1:0-4556 GCA_046732075.1 Acidobacteriota bacterium
GCCTCACGCTCGCTCGCCGTGTACACGACGCTGTTCTAGTGCGGCGTTGGGGCCGGCGTCGACTTGCCGCGCGGCGTCGGGAGCGTCGGGAGGTTGAGGCGCGGGACGATCGAGCCAGTGGGCGACGGGAAGGCGCGGACCCGCGGCGACGGCGTCGGCGTGATGGTGATGGGCCCGGGTGTGCGGCCGCCGTTGTCGTCGGGATAGGTGCGCGGCCCGACGACGGTGACCGTCGTGGTCGCGGTCTCGCTCACCGCGACGTCGCCTTCGCGCAGCTCGTAGGAGAGCTTGTACGTACCGAGCACCTTCGGCGCGACGATCGCCGAGTAGAACACGCTGTCCGCACCGGGCTTCAGCACGCCGACCGCCGACGCTCCCTGATCGACCTGACGGCCATTGCGCGTGTCGACCGCGCGCCAGGTGAGCACGAGCTCGTGATCGCCGCGGGCGGCGGTCGGGAGGGCGACGTACTGCGTGAGGAGGAGGCTCGCCTCGCCGCGGTGCATCGTCGTCGGCATCGCGACGCTCGCGTTCAGGAGGAACGGCGAATGCGTCTTCACGTCGAACGATGCGGTCGCCGCGCCGAGAGCGGCGAGGCCGTGACCGGCCGAATCGACGAGGCCGAGCGTGACGTGGAAGAGACCTGGCGCCTCGGGCGTCAGTAGCTGCAGGCCGACGTTCGCGGTCTTGCCGGGACCGAGCGCAGGCAGGCGCGTCGGAGTGAGCGACGACGACACGAGCGCGCCGGCGTCGTCGCGCATCTCCCAGATGAGCCCCACCGCGTCGGCGCCGCTCGCGGCCCAGGTGTTGGTGCCGGCGTTCGTCACCGTGACCGTGACGCGCACCCGCGAATCGGCGTCGCCGACGACGGCCGTGCGCGGGACCGCATAGCGGGCGTTGGCCGGCGGCTCGAGCACGGCGCCGTACACGATCGATCCGATGTTGGCGATGAACGTGTCGGCATCGTCCTCGTACGTGTCCCAGGTCATGGCCACGACGACGCGCGGGCCGGAGGGCGTGTAGATGATGCCGGCGTCGTGCGTGAGCCCGAGGAGGTTGCCGGTCTTGTGCGCGATCACGACGCCGTCGGGCAGCTCCGCGGGCAGGCGGTTGTTGATCTCCTGCCGCTCGAGTCGGGCCAGCATCCGGTCGGACGCGGCGACCGAGATGAGCTGCTTCTTGGCCAGCAGCGTGAAGTACTGGCCAACGGCGCGTGGCGTAACGACGTTGTCCTCCTCCTGCGTCAGCGCGACGTGGAAGTCCGCGAGGCCGACCCGCTGCAGGGTCGTGTCGATGTTCTCGGGGCCGAGGAATCGCCAGAGAGCGAGCGCGGTGCCGTTGTCGGAGATCGTGATCATCGCCTCGAGCGCCTCGTCGATGGTGAGCACCGCGCCGGCGTCCTCGAACGAACCGTCCTCGGTGATGTCCTCCGGCTCGATCGTGATCGTGTCGCCGTACCGAAGCTCGCCGGCGTCGACCCGTCGCTCCGCCTCCGCCAGGATGCCGAGCTTGTAGAGCGACGCCGCGATGATCGGCTCGTCGGCGTTGCGCGAGTAGAGCGGCTTCGAGGCATTCGGGTCGGCGATCCAGAGACCCACGCCGCCGGGGAACGTCGCCGCAAGCTGGTCGAGCTGTTGCACGAGGTCGGCCGTGCTCGCGTCGGCGGGGCGACCGGACACCAGTGACGCCACGATCACGACCACGGCGAGCAGAGCTCTCAGGCTGCGCATGTTCATGGATATGGAACGGGAAATGAATGCCTCTGTTTCAGCCTCTTACAGAACGTTGACCGGTCGCGACCGCGGAACGGCCGAGGGCCAGCATCTCGCGGTATCCAGCGGTGGTGTCATCTTCGTAGCCGAGGAGGTGAAGGACGCCGTGCGCGGCGAGGAACGCGATCTCGCTGGCGAGCGGCCAGCGCCGCCGGCGAGCCTGACGGGCGGCCTGCGCGCCGCTCACCACGATGTCGCCGATGCGCGTGACGCCATCCGCGTCGGCGGTGAGGCGGCGAGCCGCGTCGGCGCCACGCACACCGGGCGGCAGCGCGTCGCCGAATGACAGCACGTCGGTGGTGCGGTCCTTCTTCCGGTAGCGCCGGTTCAGATCACGCATCGCCTCGTCATCCACGAACGCGAGCGTCACGACGGCGCCGGGCGGGAGGCCGAAGGGCCGCGCCGCCGCGTGCATGGCTCGGCGGGCGAGCGCGAGGTCGGCGGGCGAGCGCCCGCGCGTGACGATCCTCATACGCGCCCGGCTTCGTTCTTAGCGGTCGGACGCGGCGCGCTGCGGGATGCGGGCGATGCGGTCCTCCGGATACGGGATCCGCTCGTGGTACACGCCGAGCAGCAGCTCGCAGAACGCGTCCTTGATGCGCTGCACGTCGCGGAGCGTCAGATCGCAGTCGTCGAGCTGCCCATCGGACACGCGCTCGCCGACGATCTTGTCGACCATCGCGCGGATCGTCTCGGGCGTCTTCTCCGCGAGCGAGCGCACCGACGCTTCGGTGCCGTCCGCCAGCATGACGATGCCGCACTCCTTCGAGCGCGCGCGCGGACCGGGGTAGCGGAACTTCGATTCGTCGGGGGCCTGACCGCGCTGCTGGGCCAGCTGGTAGAAGTACTTCACGACGCTCGTGCCGTGATGCCCAGGGATCATCTCGCGGATGATCGCCGGGAGGTGGTAACGCTCGGCGAGCGCGAGCCCATCCCGCACGTGCGCGGCGACGATGCCCGCGGACACGAGCGGATCGAGATCGTCGTGCGGGTTCGAGCCGGCGCTCTGGTTCTCGATGAACGCGGACGGGTTCCGCATCTTGCCGATGTCGTGGTAGTAGGCGCCCACGCGCGCGAGGAGCGGATCCGCACCGATGACCTCCGCCGCGCGCTCGGCGAGGTTCCCGACCAGCAGCGAGTGGTGATACGTGCCGGGCGTGCGGAGCAGCAGCTGCCGGAGCAGGGGATGGTTCGGATCGGCGAGCTCTCGCAGCTCGAACACCGTCGTGATGCGGAAGATGTGGCCGAGCATGGCCATCGCCGCGAATGCGAGCACGCCCGATCCCGCGCCGGACGCGAGTGCGGCGAGCATGAGCTGCGCCGCGCCGAGCGGATCGGTCGCGCGCCCGACGAGCGTGAACGACAGGAGCACGCCCACGTTGCCGGCGGCGACGAAGAGCGCGCCGGCCGCGAACTCGCGCGCGGTCGTCGCGCGCCGCACCGCGGCCATGCCGAGCAGCGCCGGCACGAGGACGTACGCGACGAGCTCGACCTGGCCGGACATGATCCCGGCGTGCAGCGCACCCGCGATCTGCGTCGCGAGCGCCGCGCGGCCGGACACGAGCACGGTGAGCGTCATCGCGACCGCGGCGTACGGGATGAGATAGACGAGGAGCGTGTGACCCGGGACGAGCGCGCGCGTGACCGCAGTCATCGAGAACAGCGCGAGCACGATGAGCACGAGCTTGCGGTCGTCGCTCCACGCCTCTGCGGCGAAGCGCTGCGTGAAGAGCCCCAGCACCGCGGCGACGAGGACGGCCCACAGCATCAGGCCGAGCGCTCCCGGCCAGTCGATGCCCGTGCTCGCGAGGCCGAGCGCGCGCAGCTTCTCGACATCGAGCGCGGAGACGACGCTGCCGGCGCGGATCACGACCTCGCCCGCGACGACCTGCACCTGCACCGGCGTGACGCCGTTGCGCGCGGCGGCCCGCGCGACCGAGGTCGCGACGGAATCGAGCGTCACGTTCGCATCGAGGAACTGCTTCACGACCTCGGTCGCGACGCGCTTCTGACGATCGCTCCACGCCGGCGGCAGCGCCTTCGCCGCATCGGCCTTCACGAGGTCGAGCTGCTCCTGTTTGATGCCCTGCCCGTAGAGACTGCGCAGCGTGTTGTCGAGCTCCTTCTGCACCGCATCCCACTCGGCCGCGGTCAGGTCGATGACATCCGGGGCGATCGCCGGCGTGAGCGTCACCTCGCCCAGGCGCTGCGCCGCGATGATCTTCTGGTCGCGCGACAGCGTGGGGTCGCCACGGACGCGCGCGATGGCCGCCGTTGCTTGCGCCAGACGGTCGCGCGACGTCGCGACGACGGCCGGGTTCGGCGCGAACTGCTGCGGCACGGCGGTCGCGGCGCGCTCACGCTCCCGCTCGGTCAGCGACTCGGAGACGAAGGACACCGAGCGCGGCGCCTTCACGTCCTGCGTGACGACCGCGCCCACGTCGTAGGTCACGACGGATGGCGGCGAGAGGAGGAGCGCGACGGCGGCGAGCAGGCCGGCCGCGATCACGAAGAGCCACATGCGGCCGCGAGGCGAGGCCAGAGCGGTCTGCAGGTCGACGACGCGCCTCGGCGGGGTGAAGCGGCGGATCATTGCTGCTTCTTCTCGAAGCGATCGTACGCCCGCACGATCCGCGCGACGAGCTCGTGCCGGACGACGTCCTTCTCGTCGAAGTCCACGAACGTGATGCCCTCGACGCCTCGCAGGATCTCCCGCGCGATCACCAGACCGGACTGCTGGTTCCGCTCGAGGTCCACCTGCGTCATGTCGCCGTTGACCACAGC
>JBKPMI010000248.1:0-2674 GCA_046732075.1 Acidobacteriota bacterium
GACTTCCGGCTCCGGCTCACTCGCCGTCGCCGAGCCGGCGCGGGCGCGCCGGCGCGGATGGGTCGTACCGGCGGCCGCCGCGCTCGCGGTCGGCATTGCCGCAGGGTTTCTCCTCCGCGGTCTGACCAACGCGAAGCCCAGCGCGCCCGTCGCGCTCACGCAGTTGACGTACTCGCGCGGCTCCGTCGTGTCCGCGCTTTTCGCGCCGGATGCTCCGACGGTCGTTTACTCCGCGGCCTGGGAAGGACTCCCCCTGGACATCTTCACGACGCGACCGGGAAGCTCCGAGTCGCGCTCGCTGGGGCTCCCGGGGGCCGGGCTGCTCGCGATCTCCTCCACGGGAGAGCTCGCGGTCTCCTTGAACCGCCACTTCATGTTCGGCTTCGAAACGGCCGGAACGCTGGCGCGGGTTCCGTTGGCGGGCGGCGCGCCGCGCGAGGTCCTCGAGAACGTCGAGGACGCCGACTGGTCGCCCGACGGCAAGAGCCTCGCGGTGTCGCGCCACGTGGGGAACCGCAACCGGCTCGAGTACCCGATCGGAAAGGTGCTGTACGACGCGCCGGGGTGGGTCGGCGACGTCCGCGTCTCCCCCGACGGACGACGGGTCGCCTTCATCGACCACCCGTTGCGCGGAGACAACAAGGGCAACGTCAAAGTCGTCGGTTCGGACGGTAAGGTCCGGATGACCGGGCCGTTCGCCATCTCCGGACTCGCCTGGTCGCCGCGAGGGGACGAAATCTGGTCGAGCGGAACCGACAGCATCTCGGCGACGTCGCTTTCCGGAAAGACCCGGACGGTCTGGAACATCCCCGGGGGGTTTCTCCGGGACGTCGCGCGGGACGGGCGCGTTCTCTGCGGCGTGAACTCCTCCCGCCGGGAAATCGTGGGTGTCTCCGCGGCCGACAAGGTCGAACGCAATCTCACCTGGCTCAACTGGTCATTTCCCAAGGGCATCTCCTCCGACGGGAGGACGGTCCTCTTCGAAGAGCAGAACATCGAGCCGCAGGGCGTTTACCTGCGCAAGCTCGACGGGTCGCCCGCGGTCCGCATCGGGGAGGGCAGCGCGTGGGGTTTCTCGCCGGATGGACGGTGGGCCCTGAGCTTCCGGCGGGATGGGGAGGGGTCTCAGCTTGTGCTGCTGCCGACCGGAGCCGGAGAGCCGAAGCCGCTGTCCCGGACCGAAATCTTGGGGCAGGCGGCCACCTGGTTCCCGGACGGGCGCCGGGTTCTCTTTTCGGGCAACGAGCCGGGGCACGGCTCCCGGCTCTTCGTTCAGGACATCTCGGGCGGGAAGCCCCGCCCCATCACACCCGAGGGGGTCGGCATCCGCTTCGACGTAATCTCGCCCGACGGGAAGTGGGTCGTGGCGACCGGGACGGACCGCCGGATCGCCCTCTATCCGACGGAGCCGGGCGAGCCACGCGTCGTACCCGGAACGGAGCCGGACGACATCCCGCTCCGGTGGACCGCCGACGGCAGCTCGATCTACGTCTATCGCCCGTCGGCGCCTCCGCTGCGCATCGAGAAGGTCGACGTGAAGACGGGATCTCGCACGCTCTGGAAGGAGATCCGTCCGCCCGACCCGTCCGGCGTCGAGCAGGTCGGCCCCGCGCAGATCACGCCGGACGAGTCGTCGTACGTGTACTCGTACCGGCGAGCGCTCGACGAGCTCTATCTCGCGACCGGACTGCGCTAGAAAATTCAAGAGATCCGGCGGAATCGCCGGACCCCCCTCTTTCACGCAGACGGAACGCCGGAACTAGGCACAGGCGCGCTCGGAAGCGCATGCCGCGATCTGTACCGTCGTGCGGCGCGCTCGGGCGCGAGCGAGGATCGCGTCGACGGACAGGGGGCCGGGGCCCGTAATCATCAGGGTCAGCACGCACATGATCTGCGCGTATTCGGAGCGGATCTCGTGCAGGACGGCCCAAAGGCCGACCTGGGGCGGCGCCGGCGGAAGCGGCAGCGGCGACGTTCCGAGATACAGAGAGATCTTCGTGGAGAGAATCGCCACGATCATCTCGACGACGAAGGGGACGGCGATGACCCGGGTGAGGAACCCGGAAATCAGGAGCAGGCCTCCGACGATCTCCAGGACGGCCACGAAATGGGCGGTGGGTCCGGGAAAGGGAATGCCGAGCTTCGTGAACCGCCCGACGCCCTGGTTCGTGTAGACGAATTTGAGGATACCCTCCCAGAAGAAGACCGCTCCTGCCATCACCCGGATCAGAAGGGTGGCCCGCGGCGCAGTGTCCGCTGGAAAGAAGAACCAATCGACCAACCTTTTCATGACTTCCTCCTGTTGCCGTTTGGCGATTGACTTCGTGCGATATCGCGCTCGTCACTCCATCCGACCGGAGCGGGTCGGGTTCTATTCCGCGGCGGCGTGGTAGCGTCGCCGGAATAAACGGAGGGCCGCGCCAGTCTCTGTCGGTGCGGCCGGCCCAGAAGGGTTCGTGTGGAAACCCGTCCGCCGTCCGGCGCTTTCGAGCAGGTCGTGTTGCCGCATCTGGATGCGGCTTACAACCTGGCGCGCTGGCTTACTCGGAACGAGCACGACGCCGAAGACGTCGTGCAGGAGGCGTTTCTGCGGGCGCTTCGATTCTTCAGCGGATTTCACGGGGGCAACGCGCGCGCGTGGATTCTCGCGATCGTGCGCAACTCGGGCTACGAC
>JBKPMI010000249.1:0-18276 GCA_046732075.1 Acidobacteriota bacterium
CTCTCTGACCGTCAACGGACGGTCGCGGTCCGTGAACGTGGACCCGGATACTCCACTTCTCTGGGTTTTGCGGGACGAGCTCCGTTTGACGGGGACGAAATACGGTTGCGGCGAAGGGCAGTGCGGCGCCTGCACGGTCCACGTGGACGGCGCGGCCCTGCGGTCGTGCGTCGTCCCGGTCTCCTCCGTGGCCCGCCAGAAGATCACGACCATCGAGGGGCTGTCGTCCGACGGACGCCATCCCGTGCAGCGCGCCTGGATCGAGGAGGACGTCCCGCAGTGCGGCTACTGCCAGCCCGGCCAGATGATGACGGCCGCCTCGCTGCTCGCGTACCGCCCGAAGCCGACCGACGCCGAGATCGATGATGCGATGTCCGGCAACATCTGCCGCTGCGGCACCTATCCGCGCATCCGGAAAGCGATCCACCGCGCGGCGCTTCTCTCGGCGCGCCGGAAATGAGCGCCGTCCCCCGGCTGAATCGGCGCGCGTTTCTCAAGATCGGTGCGACCGCCGCGGGCGGGCTTCTCGTCGGATTCTCGTGGCCCGCGCGCGGCCAGGCGGCCGGAACGGCGGTCGGCGCGTTCGTCGAGATCGCGCCGGACGGCTCCGTGACGATCTACTCCCCGCGCCCCGAGATCGGCGAAGGCATCAAGACGTCGCTCGCGATGTTGATCGCGGACGAGCTCGGCGTCGACTGGAAGAGCGTCACCGTCCGGCAGCCCGACCGCCTCGAGGCGAAGTACCTGGACCAGTTCACCGGCGGCAGCGGCGGCCTGCGCGAATCGTGGGTGGACCTCCGGAAAGCCGTCGCGGCTGCGCGAGCGGTGCTGGTGGCGGCGGCTGCCGAGAGGTGGGGAGTCCCGGCGGTCGAATGCCGCACCGAGGCGGGCGCGGTGATCCACTCCGCGAGCGGGCGGCGACTCGCCTTCGGGGAGCTCGTCCGGCGCGCGTCGGAAATGCCGCTTCCGAAGGAACCACCCCTGCGCGACGCGAAGGAGTTCCGTCACGTCGGCAGGCCGACTCCCACGGTGGATCTCTCGGAGATCGTGACCGGGCACATCCGCTACGGACTGGACGTGCGGCTTCCCGGCATGCTGCACGCGGTCATCGAGCGTTCGCCGGTCTTCGGCGGAAAGGTCCGCCGCTTCGATGCGTCACGCGCGCTCGCGATCCCGGGAGTGAAGAAGGTCTTCGAGCTGCCGGCGGACCGCTTCACGCTGAAGTCGGGCCGGCCGATCATGGTTTCGAACGGCGTCGCGGTCGTCGCGACGTCGACGTGGGCGGCGATGAAGGGGCGCAAGGCGCTCCGCGTCGAGTGGGAGCCGGGACCGAACGCCACCGAAAGTACCGCGGCGCTGCGCGCCCGGTCGATGAGCCTCGCCGGAGAGAAACCCGCCCAGGTGCTGCGCAACGACGGAGACGTGGACGCGGCGCTCGCATCCGCCGCGAAGACGCTCGAGGCGACCTACGAGATCCCGTTCGTCGAAGCGTCGCCGATGGAGCCGGTCAACTGCACGGCGGCGTTCCACGACGGCGTCTGCGAGCTCTGGGCGCCGACGCAGAACCCGTACAACGCGCGGAGCTACGCGGGCACGGTCTGCGGCCTTCCCGAGGAGTCGTGGGAGAAGTCGGTCGTCGTGAACATGCTCCGGCCGGGCGGAGGGTTCGGCCGGCGGCTCGACAACGACTACGTGGGCGAGGCCGCCTACATCGCGAAGGAAGTGCCGGGCGCGCCGATCCAGGTCGTGTGGTCGCGCAGCGACGAGCTCGCTCACAGCCTTTACCGGTCGACCGCGCTGCACCGTCTGCGCGCGGGACTCGACGCGTCGGGGATGCCCGTCGCGTGGTCGCACCACCTCGTCAACCCGTCGCGCTATCGCTACCAGCACGGCGACTCTCCGCCCTACGACTCGGAGATCTCCCAGGACGACTTCCCCGCGCAGTTGATTCCCAACTTCCGCGTCGGGTGGACCGAGATCGAGAGCGCCGTGCCGCGCGGCTACTACCGCGCCATGATGCCGGGCATGAACCTCTGGGCGCTCGAGTGCTTCCTGGACGAGATCGCGCAGGCCGGAGGGAAGGACCCGCTCGCGCTGCGCCTCGCTCTGCTGGGCGAACCGCGGCAGCTCAAGTTCGCCGGCTATCTCGGACCGTACTTCGACACCGGCCGGCTGCGCCGCGTCCTGGAGCTCGCCGCGGAAAAGGCGGACTGGGGAAAGCCGGCGCCCCGCGGGCGCTTCCGCGGCATCGCCGGCGGATTCGTGTTCGGGTCCTACGTCGCGTCGGTCGCGGAGGTCTCGATCGCGAAGGGCCAGGTGCGCGTGCACCGGATCGTCGCGGCCGCCGACTGCGGCACCGTCGTCAACCCGCAGGGGGTCGTCAAGCAGATCGAGGGCGGCTCGATCGACGGGATGAACCTCGCGCTGAAGCTCGAGATCACGGTGGACAAGGGCGCGGTCGTCCAGAAGAGCTTCGCGGACTACCCGCTCGTCCGGATGCGCGAGGCGCCGGTCGTCGAGGCGCACGTCGTCAACAGCGCCGAGCCGCCGACCGGGATCGGCGAGATTGCCGTGCCCCCTGCGATGGGCGCGATCGTCAACGCCGTGTCTGCCGCGGACGGGAAGCGCTTGCGCCGGCTGCCGATCCGGCTGGGCTGACCGGGCGCCCGCCCCGGAATGACACCGGGCCCGGATTCCTTTAGACTCCCCCGTTCCCGCGGTGGGTGTAGCTCAGCTGGTTAGAGCGCCAGACTGTGGATCTGGATGTCGAGGGTTCAAATCCCTCCACTCACCCCAAGTCGTTCGTTCTTTGCGCCCGTAGCTCAGTCCGGATAGAGCGTTAGCCTCCGGAGCTAAAGGTCCCGCGTTCGAATCGCGGCGGGCGCACCAAATTTCCCGATAACTTACGGCACGATCGCGCGTATGGGGTTCTGGTAGGAAGCGTGACATGAAGCTTTCTCCGACTCTCTTCCTCTTCTTCTGGGCGCTGCTCGGCGCCGCTGCCGAGCGACCGGAAGTGTCCTCGTTCCCCGAAGCGGCGCGGCTGCCCACGGGACTCCGGCTCGACACCGTCGGGACGACGTCCGATCTCGGCAGCATGCCCGTCAAGATCGTGCCTGCTCCGGACGGCCGTCACCTGATCGTTCTGCTGAGTGGCTGGCGCGAACAGGGACTCCAGGTCGTCGACCGCGATTCTGGACGCGTCGTTCAGACGCTCTCGCAGGCCGCCGCTTTCTTCGGCCTCGTTTTCTCACCCGACGGCAAAGCGCTTTACGCGTCGGGAGGCAACGAGGATGTCGTCTACCGATACGCGTGGGAGAACGGCGAAGCCCGCCCGGATGGCAAGCTCGTCCTGGCCGCGAAGGAAAAGGACAAGGACGCGACGCGGTACCCGGCCGGCCTCGCGATCTCTCCCGACGGTCGGCAGCTCTACGTTGCCGAGAACCTTTCCGACACTCTCGCCGTCCTCGACCTCCCGAGCGGCCGCGTGCTCCAGCGCCTTCCGACAGCGCACTATCCGTACGACGTGGTCGTCGGGCCGGACGGCGCGGTGTTCGTCTCGGCCTGGGGTGCGTCGAGCGTGGGCGCGTTCCGGGTGGCGCACCGACCGGCAGACACCGGGGGCGGGTCCCTGGTGGCAAACGGAGGAATCGAAGTCGGCCGGCATCCCTCCGGCTTGCTCTTGAGCCCGAGCGGAGAGCGACTGTTCGTTGCCTGCGCCAGCACGGATTCGATCGCGGTCATCGACACGAAACACCACCGCGTCGTGAAGACACTGCTGGATCCGCCTCCGTCGGGTCCCCACGAAGGCAGCACACCGAACTCGCTCGCGCTCTCCGAGGACGGCACTCGTCTGTTCGTCGCGGAGGCCGACTCCAACGCCATTGCGGTTTTCGACTTGTCGCGCCGTACCGCCGGCTCGCCGCGCGCCCGGGGGGCCGACCGCCTGACCGGCCGCATCCCGGTCGGCTGGTATCCGACCGGCGTCCTGCTCGATCGTGATGCGCTCCTCGTTCTCAATGGAAAGGGGCGCGGCACGGGACCCAATCCCGCGATGGTTCAGCCTCAGGCGAAGCTCCTGCCGACCTCGACCGACTACACGCTCGGCCAACTCAACGGGACTCTGACGGCGATCCCTCGCGCGGCGCTGGACGCGTTGCCCGACCTGACCGGACGGGTCGTCCGCGCCAACGGCTGGGACCGCCCGCGCACGGCGCCGAGCTACCCGCGCTTCGAGCACGTGGTCTACATCATCAAGGAGAATCGCACCTACGATCAGGTCTTTGGCGATCTTGCGGAAGGAGACGGCGACCCGACGCTGCTTTTCTTTCCATGCGAGGTCTCTCCGAACCATCACGCGCTCGCCGAGCGTTTCGGTTTGTTCGACCGCTTCTTTACGAACGCCGAAGTCAGCGCGCAGGGTCACCCCTGGTCGACCTCGGCATACGTGACCGACTACAGCGAGAAGATGACGCCGTCGCTCTACTCGGACCGGCGTCCGGACCGCGACGAGGGGGACGTTGACGAACCGGCGACCGGGTACATCTGGGGCCTCGCCGTCAAGAAGGGCAGGAGAGTGCGGGTCTACGGCGAGCTGGCGGAGCCGGTGAAGAACGCGAATCCGCCTCGGTATCGCTCGAGCAAGCCGAGCTTGAGGCCTTTCACATCCCCCGACTACCCGTCATTCGACATGGCGATCCCGGATCAGCTCCGGGCCGACGTCTGGCTCCGTGAATTTCGAGGCTTCGTGTCGACGGGCCGCATGCCGGCGCTCCAGATCCTCCATTTGCCCAACGATCACACCTCCGGCGCCCGGCCCGGAAAGCCGACGCCGCGCGCCGCCATGGCGGACAACGATCTCGCGCTTGGCAGGATCGTCGAAGCTCTTTCCACGAGCCCGTTCTGGAAGAGCACCGTCGTCTTCGTGCTCGAGGACGACGCCCAGGCCGGGCCCGATCACGTGGACTCCCACCGCTCCGTCATGCTCGCGATATCGGCCTACAACCGTCCGGGAACGTGGCACCGATTCGTCAACACGACGGATGTTCTGGCGACGGTCGAGGACGTCCTGGGGCTCGGCCGGCTCTCGCAGTTCGACCATTACGGTCGGCCGCTGCGCGAGATATTCGGCAAGGAGGCCGACCTCACCCCGTACCGAGCCGTCCTCCCCGATGTCCCGCTCGACGAGTTGAACCCGGAGGCCGCGCCGGCGGCGAAAGAATCCCAGCTTCTCAACCTCGACTCCCCCGACGCCTCGAATGACGACCTCTTCAACCGCATCCTGTGGCGGACGATCAAAGGGGAGTCGATTCCGTTTCCGAAACCGAGACAAATCCCCCTGCAGAAGATCATGCTGTCGCAGCTGGAGGGAGGCTGAGCCAGAGGCGGGCCGGACTGTTCACGAGATCGCCCCGTTGACTCAACTCCCCGCGACGAGCTTCTGGAACCTCGGGTTCTTGCGCAGCGGGTCGAAGTTGGGGTCGATGTTGAGCCATCCGGGCGACAGGTAGTAGGGAATCTTCAGGAGCGGCTCGAGCCTGTCGAGCGCCTTCTCCGGCTCGCCGACCAGCATGTAGATCCGAACCAGCTCGTGCTGGTAGTAGGGACCTCTCAACGCATCCTTCTCGACCGGATCGAGGGCGACGGCCCGCTCTCCTTCCCGGATCGCTTCCTCTTTTCGACCGAGGTACGCCAGCGCGAGGCCGAGGACGACGTGGCGCTGCGCGTTGTCCGGCGCCGCGCGAAGCTGCTCCTCGAATACCTGCCGGGCCGCGTCGGCATACGAGCGTACGCCCGTCGCGTCGTGTTCGAGGGCGGCCGCCTGACTCAGGCAGCGGGCCCACGTGCCCCGGTCGTCGTCGAATGCGCTCGGCGTGAGCCGCAGAAGGAGCTCTCGCTGCTGTTCGTCGAGGACCCACACGAGATCGTTGGCGTTCGCGATGTAGGCCACGAGGTCGGTCGATCCGACATCCTTCGGAACGTCATGGAGCACCGCGCGCGCGCCTGCGAGGTTCCCCTCGCCGAGATACGTCATGGCCGTCTCCCCGATCAGGCTCAGATTGGCCGGCGCGAGTGCGAGGCCGCGCTCGTAGAACTCCCGCGCTTCGGGATAGCGCCGGAGACGCTGAAGCGCGTAGCCGAGAGCCGTCAAATTGACGACCGACCGGGGATCGAAGCTCGCCGCCTTCCGCAGACGTTCCACCGCCGCATCCCAGCGCCCGAGGCCTTCCTGAGCACGCGCCGTTCCATAAAGGAGATCGGCGTTGCCCGGCGCAACGCGCTGCCCCTTCGCGTACTGCTCCAGCGCGCGATCGAAGTCTTTGGTAATCAGCCGTTCGTAGTGGCCGAACGCCAGGTACCCCTCCGGGCGGTTGGGTGCGAGCGCGATGGCCTTCTCGGCCGCGGACCGGGCACGCTCCGCGAGCTCCGGTGTCGGCGTGCTGTTGGCGTACAGGATCGAACTGGACCAGGAGACCCGCGCCCACGCCTGCAAGAAGCCGGGGTCGAGCGCCACGGCCTGATCGTAGAAAGCGAGCGCTCTCCGGACACTGGGCGCATCGTCCCCCGTCCCGTTCCAGATTTCCTCGCCCTTCAGGTAGGCGTTGTAGGCGCCGAGGTCCTGAGTGGGCTTCTCCGAAAGCCGCTTTTCCTCGCCCGCCCCGAGCGCGACGCCCAGCGCCTCCGCAACCCGCGACGCGATCACCGACTGCACGGCAAAGACGTCCGTCAGCGCGGCGTCGAACCCGTGCTGCCACTTCACCGTGGGAGCGCCGGCCTTCCTCACCTCGACGAGCTCCGGGGTGACGTAAACCCGACCGCTCTCTCCGCCCTTTTCCCGTCGTACGGTGGCCGTCAGGATGTAGCCCACCCCGAGCTCCTGAGCGATCTGACTGGGAGTCTTCATGGTCTTCTTGTAAGGGGTCGAGCTGCCGCGCGCGATCACCTCGACCCCCGGCAGCGAGGTCAGCTTGCTGCGGACTTCATCGGCGACCCCGTCGGCGAAGTAGTCGTCTTCGGCGGGACCGATGTTCTCGAAGGGCAGCACTGCGACCCGCCGGACGGCCGCGACCTCGTCCGAGCTCGGGGGGGACGGGGACCTTCGCCACAGAACCACTGCCGCGACAGCCAGAACGAGGACCGCGCCAGCGATGATGGGAAGGGCTTTGCGCCGGGTGGCCTTGCGCTTGCCAGCCTTTTGCTTGCCCGCCGGCGGCTCCACGAATCGCACACCGCTCGGAAACGTGAGCGACGAGCCCTCCGAGAGCGCGAAGACGATCTCTTTGACGGACTGAAAGCGGTGGTCGCGGTCCTTCTCCAGGCAATGCCGAACGATGCTGTCCAGGCCGGGCGAGATTTCTATGCCCGCATCCGCCGGCTCCGGCGGCTCGTCTCGCAGAATCGCCGCCATGGTGTCGCTTCCCGTATCTTTCTTGAACGCCTTCGCGCCGGTCAGGAGCTCGTACAGGATCGCCCCGAAGGAAAAGATGTCCGAGCGATGGTCCACGGGAAAGCCCCGCACCTGCTCCGGTGACATGTAGCCCATCGTCCCGATCACGGTTCCCGGCTGGGTGTGGCTGGTGACGGTGGGATTGGTCGTCTCGCCGTCGGAAGAGATCACGTCCACCCGCCTTGCCAGGCCGAAGTCGAGAATCTTGACGTGGCGATCTTTCGTGACGAAGAGGTTGTCGGGTTTCAAGTCGCGGTGGACGATCCCCTTTTCGTGGGCGGCGGATAGACCCCTGGCGACCTGCAGGGCATAGTCCACCGCCTGTTTGGGTGGGATCGGGCCCGCGGTGAGCATGGCGTTCAGTGTTTCGCCCTCCAGGAGCTCCATCACCGCATAGGCAGTGCCCTCGTGCATTCCGAAGTCGTGAATCGCAAGAATGTTGGGATGGGACAACGCCGCGACCGCTTTCGCTTCCCGCTCGAATCGCGCAAGCGTGTCGGGATCGGCCGCGACCGACTCCGGGAGGACCTTGATCGCGACGTCGCGATCCAGCTTGGTGTCGCGCGCCCGGTAGACCTCGCCCATCCCCCCCGCGCCGATCGGCGCGAGGATCTCGTAGGACCCGAGACGCGTGCCGGGCGATAGGGTCATTGAGCTTTCGTTCGCGGCGATTCTACCGGGCGCGATCCCGGACCGACTGCCGAGGAATCAGAAGCCGGTTACATCGCCGGCTTCTTGTCCTCCAGAAGCTTGATCCCGAACTTTCCGCTGCTCTGGATGAAGAAGACGCACTCGGATGCCGCGTCACAGGCGGTGGAGTGCGGCTGGCCGGCCGGCTGGAAGAGGTAGGAACCCGGTCCGAGCCGCACCTCCGGCTTCCCCTTCTCCGTGTGAATCCACGTGCCCGAGATGATCACGATCTTGTGGTCCGCCGGATGCGTGTGCATCGGAGCGGAGAAGCCCCCCGGGAACTTCTCGATCGCGGTGTAGGCGCCCTTCGACGGATCGCCCGAGATCACCGCAAGCATCGGGCCCGGAGGCGCATCCGGCAGGGCCACCCACTTCATGTCGCTCGCGGGCGTGACAACGAAGCTCTTCCCCTTCATCTTCGACTGCGCATCGACGCGCTGCGGAATCAGGACCGTCGCGACCAGGACGAAAACCGGGAAAACGAGAGTAGACAGCCGTCTCTTCAACATCCTTCTCTCCTTTCGAAGCGAATCAGACTCTCCGTGTGCATGAACCGGACGTGAATTCCCGCCTACCAGAGCGAGTTGATGATCGGAGACGCCGGAATCCCCGAAACCTTGCACTTGCCCAGCCACTGGACGAGCGCCGGAAAGTCCTTCCATCCCGACGAGGCCTGCGCGAAGTGGTCGGTCACGCCGGCGTCGGTCTGATAGATCTCGTCCAGCACGAAGACTGTGTTTCCAGTCGGGGCGGAATTCTGATCGAGGGGGTTCGAGAGCTCGGGACCCTTGGAGACGTTGTAGGTCAGAAGAGCCTTGTCTCCGTCCCGATGGTGCGTCGCCTTCATCCACGGCGCATGGTTCGCGAAGATGCGATCCCCCTCCGCGACCTGATCCGGCGGGGCGACGATCACGTAAATCAGGTGAGTGCGACCACGGTAGTCCATCCTCTCCTCCTCATTGAAATTGGTTGCCGACCGGGCCGAAGCGGGCAGGTCTGGGATCTTACCGCCTCAGCGCGCAGCCGCGGCCCGCGGGTACTCGGGCGACGCGAGCTCGATCCGCCAGACCGGTCCGTCCTGGTAGAACTGGCCCTCTGACCGCACGAAGCTGGGGGCATCGCCCCCCAGGATCCAGACGGAGGTATCCAGAGGCTGCTTACCGATCAATTTCGCGATCGTCCCCTTGAGGCCCCCGATGTCGACATGGATGTTGAACCGCGTCGCCCGGTAGGACGCCCGACCCACGGAGAATGGCTCCTTTCCTCCGCGGGTGATCACGAGCTTCACGAGCTGCGGCTTCGGCGTCGCGAACAGCATCGACACGGTCGTCGCGCCGACATCGCCGGAAAGATTCTTCAGGAGGGGAATCATCATCCCGTTCGACAGATCCGCCGGCAGCTCCATCTGCTCGTCGATCGTTTTCACCTGGCCGTCTTCGTCGCGACGCTTCACGACCACGCGGCCGGTCGTCGCGTTGATCGAGACGTCCAACGGATGCGGGAAGGCCGGGCCGCGCTGGACGAGGTGGTCGCTCAAGAGCCGGAACTGCCGTCGCTGGGAGAAGACCGTGGTCTCTTCCTGGAGCGACCCATCCCGGAACCGGAAGGTGAGCCGGGCCGTCACGCGGTCGCCCCGCGCGAACTGGACGTGGTCGCCGTTCGCGATGACGGCGCCGCCGGGAGCCCGGAGAAGGAGGAATCCACGAAGGAGCCCCTCGGCGTAGCGCACCCGCACGTTCTCCGCAGAGAGCGCGCCCGCCGCGACGGCGAGCAGGAGGACGCAAAGACATCGCTTCATGACGAGATACCCGGGACAGGGAGAGCAAGAGGTGTACCGACGGATTGCCGCTTAACGAGAAACTAACTTCTGGAATCTCGGGTTGTTTCTCAGCGGATCGAAGTTCGGGTCGATCTCGAGCCAACCGGGCGAGAGAAGGTACGGGACCCTCAAGAGCGGCTCGAGATTGTCGAGGGCTTTCTCGGGCTCACCGGCGAGGATGTAGATCAGCGCGAGCTGGTGCTGCACGACCGTACCGAGGCTGAAATCCTTCGCCACCGGGGTCAGCGCGACGCTGCGTTTTCCTTCGCGGATGGCCTCCTGGCGGCGACCGAGGTGCGCGAGCGCAAAACCCAGCGTGGCACGGCGCGCGGCGTCATCGGGAGCGGCCCGCAACTGCTCCTCCAGCGCCTTCACCCCCTCTTCCGCGTAGGTTCGAACCTTCGCAGCGTCACCCTCGGCCGCCTGGAGGAGGGCGAGCGCCCACACGGCGCGGTCATCGTTGAAGGCGCCCGGCGTCAGGCGAAGGAGAACTTCCCGTTGCGCTCCGTCGAGAACCCAGACGAGATCGAGCTTCGCGAGGTAAGCGACGAGAGCCGTCGGCTCGACCTCCTTCGGCACCGCTGCAACCACCTTCCGGGCGCCGGCGAGATCCCCTTCGCCGAGGAAAGTCATCACCTTCTCACTGATCAGGGTGAGATTCCCCGGCGCGAGGTCGAGGCCCCGATCGAGCGCCTGCCGCGCGTCGGCGTAGCGGCGGAGGTAGAGGAGCGCCTGGCCCAGCCGGAAAAGCTGCGGAATCGACCGCGGGTCGAGACGCTCGGCCTGCCGGAAGTGCTCGACCGCCGCCGTCCAGCGACCGAGAGACTCCTCCGCCAAAGCGGTCGCCGTGAGAAGGTCTGCGTTTCCCGGCGAGAGGCTCTGACCTTTCCTGTATTGCTCGAGCGCACCCCCAAAATCCTGGAGCACCAGCCTCCGATAGTTGCCGAGGGCGTGATACCCCTCCGGAGCGCCGGGAGCGAGTGCCACCGCTTTTTCCGCGGCCTCGCGCGCGCGGTCGGCTACCTCGGGGGTCGGCGAGATGTTCATGTAAAGGCTCGAGTTGGCCCACGAAATCCGCGCCCAGGCCTGGACGAAGGCCGGGTCGAGCGCCACGGCCTGATCGTAGAAGGACAGCGCCCTCCGAAGGCCGGCAGGGTCTCCAACAGCCAGGCCCCTCCAGATGTCCTGGCCCTTCAAGAACGCGTCGTACGCCGCGAGGTTCCGGGTGGGTTTCTCCAGGAGTCGTTTCTCCTCTGTCCCACGGAGAGCGACGCCGAGCGCCGAGGCGACGCGCGAAGCGATGTCCGACTGGACCTGGAAGACGTCGGTCAGCGCCGCGTCGAACGACTCCTGCCACTTCGAGGCCGGCGCTCCGGACTTCCGGACTTCGACGAGTTCGGGGGTCACCTGTACGCGGCTCGCTCCGGCGCTCTTCTGCCATCGCACGGTCGCCGTGAGCAGGTAGCCGACGCCGAGCTCGCCGGCAATCTGTGTCTGCGACTTCGTCGTCTTCTTGTACGGGGTGGAGCTCCCACGCGCGATGACTTCCACCCCGGAGAGGGACGTGAGCTTGGCCCGAATCTCGTCCGCGATGCCGTCGGCGAAGTAGTCGTCCTCGGGCGATCCGAGGTTCTCGAAGGGCAGCACGGCGAGGCGCTGGAGGGTTGCCGCCCCGGCCGGGATCGATGGGGTGCGGCGCAGGACCAGGAGAGCGATGACAGCGGCCGTGAGGAGCAAGGCAGCCAGTACGCCGACGCGGAGGCCTCGGGGTGATCGGGCGGCGACCGCCGGAACGGTCGTCGCCGGTGACGAGGAGGCCTGCGCGAGCGCGAACGCAGCGTCGCGGGCCGACTGAAACCGATCGTCGCGGTCCTTCTCCAGACAGTGGCGAACGACTTGATCGAGCGCGATCGGAACGTCTGGACCGGGCAGCGCCGGCGGCTCCTCCTTCAGAATCGCGGCGATCGAGTCGCTCGCTGTGCTCCTGTTGAAAGCCTTCTTGCCGGAGAGCAGCTCGTAGAGGACCGCGCCGAAAGAGAAGATGTCCGATCGATGGTCGACGGAGAGCCCCCGGACCTGCTCGGGCGACATGTAGCCCATCGTTCCCAGCACGGTCCCGGGCTCGGTGTGGTCCGACCGAGTCGGTGCGCTCGTCTCCGCTCCCGGAGCAACTGCCTCGACCCTCTTCGCGAGGCCGAAGTCGAGGATCTTCAGATGACCGCCCCGCGTGACGAAGAGGTTCTCCGGCTTCAGGTCGCGGTGGACGATTCCCTTCTCGTGGGCGGCGGAGAGACCCCGCGCGATTTGAAGCGCGTAGTCCACGGCTTGCTTCGGAGGAACGGGGCCCGGGAGGAGCCTCTCCCGAAGCGTCTGACCTTCCAGAAGCTCCGTGACCGCATAAGAGATGCCCCCATCCGTGCCGAAGTCGAAGATCGAGAGGATATTGGGATGCGAGAGGGCGGCGACCGCTTTTGCCTCGCGCTCGAACCGTGCCAGCGTGTCCGGATCGGCGGCGACCGACGCTGGGAGAACCTTGATCGCCACGTCGCGATCGAGCTTCCGATCCCGGGCGCGGTAGACCTCGCCCATCCCGCCAGCGCCGAGAGGCGCGAGGATTTCGTAGGGGCCGAGACGCGTGCCGGCCGCGAGTGTCATTCTTTTTCTGCGACGGCGATTCTATCGAGGCGATAGCGGCACCGCCCCGGCAGCAGGCGAAAGTAGACTGGGGAAAATGCCGGCCAGAAGAATCGGCGTCATCGGCGCGGGAAACATGGGCACCGCCCTGCTTCGCGGAATCCTCGCCTCGGAGTGGGGACGGAAGTCCAATCTCATTGCCTCCCATCCGAAAAAGCCGAAGGCCGCGGCTCTCGCGCGCGAGCTCGGAATCCGGGTCGGTGGCAGCAACGTCGACGTCGCGCGGGACGCCGATGTCCTCATCCTCGGGGTCAAGCCGCAGATTCTCGAACCGGTCCTGATCGAGATCCGTCCGACCCTTCGAAAGACTCAGCTCCTGATCTCGATCGCGGCAGGCTTTCCGACCCAGAAGATCGAGTCGATCCTGGACGCGCCCGTGCCGGTCATCCGTGCGATGCCCAACGTCGCCGCGGTCGTCCGGTCGAGCGCCACGGTTCTCTGCCTCGGGAGTCACGCGAAGCCCGCGCACGCCGCGGAGGCCCGGAGGATCTTCGAGTCGATCGGGACAGTGGTCGAGCTGCCGGAGTATCAGCTCGACGCGGTCACGGGGTTGAGCGGCTCCGGTCCGATGTACGTCTTCCAGATCATCGAGGGTTTGAGCGACGCCGGTGTCCGGGTCGGGCTCTCCCGCGACGTGAGCACGGCGCTGACGATCCAGACCGTGCTCGGCGCCGCCCGCATGGCGGAAATCCTGAAGACGCACCCGGCGATGCTGAAGGACCTCGTCACCTCCCCCGGAGGGACCGCCATCGCCGCCCTGCACAGCCTGGAGCGCAACAGGCTCCGCGCGATCCTCATGGACGCGGTCGAGGTGGCGACGGCCCGCTCGAAGGAGCTCGGGCACTCGAGCTCCGGCAAGAGCTGACCTCCTCTACACCGTCTCGGTGGCGTAGGTCTCCATCCGCAGCCCGAGCAGAATCGTGCCTGCAACGAGGACCGCGGCGAGCAGGAACGGCAGAGCCATGACCCGGTCGAACAGGAATCCGTAGACGACCGGGAAGAACACGCGCGCCGCGCCGCCGAACGTCTGCTGCACGCCCATGTAGAGGCCGCGCTCGCGGCTCGAGACGACGCGGGACAAGAGCGAGGTCACGCAGGGAAACGTGAAAGCCGTGCCGAGCGGAATCAACGCGACCGCCAGCGCCAACGGGACGTAGGTCAGCACGGGATTCGCGAGCGGGTACATGAAAGGCAGGAGAGCGAGGCCCGCGGCGAGAAGCGTCAGCCCGAGCCGCGAGAGCTTCGCCTCGCCCAGCCGGTCGACAGCCCATCCGAGGATGACCGCCCGCGTGACGACGGACATCACCCCGATGTAGGCGAAGAAGTAGCCGATCGTCTTCGCCGTGACTCCGAACCGCGCCGCGAGGAACAGGGCGAGGATCGCAGTCGACCCCTGGAACGCGCCGATCGCGATCGCGTAGATCCAGATGAGGCGCGAGGCCGGCTCGTTCGGATGCGTCGCCACCTGGAGCACGGCCTGCCGCGAGCGGCCGATCGCCTTCGGCTGGCTGCGCGCGGCCGTGGCTTCCTCGAGGTCGCGCGACTCGACCAGGAACTTCCACGCGAACGCGATGTTCACGACGGACAGCGCCGCCGCGAGCAGTCCCGGACCGGGAGTTCCCCACTTCAGGGCCACCGTTCCGAGGAGCGGGCCGAGCGCGACGCCCGCGTTCGTCGAAGCGGACAACCAGCCGAGCGCGCGGGCGCGGTCCTTCGGCTTGACGGCGTCGGCGACGTAGGCCTGGATGACGCTGACCGTTCCGCCTCCCGCTCCCTGGACGATGCGGGACAGGAAGAGCAGCCACAACGAGCCGGCGTACGCGAAGATGACGTAGGCGATCGCGGACGCGGTCATTCCCACGATCAGCGCGGGCCGGCGCCCGTAGTGGTCGGATAAGCGCCCCCACACCGGCGCCATCAGGAGCTGCGCGATCGAGAATGACGCGACCAGGAGCCCGACCACGAAGCCGCCCGCGCCCATGGACTTCGCGTAGAACGGCATCAGGGGAACGATCATCAGGATGCCGACCATGTCCATGAACGCCGTCACCATCAGGACGGCGAGCTTCCCGACGGACGACGGCTGACGCTCTTCCGGGGTTTTCGTCATTCCCGGGTCGTTCCCCGGTTCACCTCACTCCGGTTTCCACACCGGGAGCCGCCCCGGAGTCCACGGCGCGCCCGAAGCTTCCATGGCGTCGTCGATCTTCTTCAGGTCCACAGAGACGAGCTGCCGGAGCCGCTCCAGCTCCTTCTGGAACGCATCGGCGGCGAACCGGTACGCGTCTTCACTCGTCGCGGTCGGAGCCGACGTCGCATTCCACTGGGCGTCGACGATGGATTGGACGCGGTCGACGATCGCCGGAGGAGTCCCCTCGTTGCGCGCCGCGAGGACCGCGTCGCCCTTCAACGCGAGCTCGATTTCCGCCAGACGCGCGTCCGCGGCGCGGACGTCGTACCCGAGAGACGGCGCAGCGCCCGGCGTATCGAGAAGCGACTTCTTGAGGAACGCAATTCGGTTGCGCGCCTCGTCCGCCGACTCGACCGCGCCCGTGACCGCGCGCTGGAGCCGGGCGACCTTGCGCTCGAACGCCAGGAGCTTCGCGCGGTCGGCAGCGGGAATCTCGAAGTAGCCGCGCGCCTCGAACGACTGCGGCGCCGAGAGCTGCGTCGTGCGCCCCTGGACGACCTTCGCCAGGGTGACGGTGTAGCGTCCCGGAACGACCATCGGCCCGGTCGGCGGGTCGTTGAACGGGTCGGGCTCCGGCGGCTTCAATAGCGTCGGCGTCGCCGGCGGGTAGCGCAGGTCCCAGGCGATCCGGTGCATCCCGGCGGTCACCGGTCCCTTCAGGCGCCGGACGACCTGACCCTCGGAGTCGGCGATGGTGAGAAGGATCGCCGGCTCCTCCTCGCGCGCCTCGGCCCGCAGCGCTTCCGGCGTCGGATAGTCCGGATCCTTGTTCCCCTTGATGAGCTCCTTCTCGCGATCCTGTCGGCTCTTCTTGAGCGACTTGATTTCGTCCTTCAGGTACCAGGTCAGAACCGCTCCGAAGGGCGGATTGGGAGCCGTGAAGAACGAGTCGCCCTGGAAGGCCTTGCCCCGGATGCCGAGCGGCGCCTCCGGCATGAGGAGGAGCGGCCGCCGAACGGGATAAAGCTCCGCCTCGGCGTCCAGCGATTGAGGCGTCGCGTGGCGCAACGCCGTCAGGTCGTCGAGGATGTAGAAGCCGCGACCGAACGTCGCGACGGCGAGGTCCCCCTCCCGCTTCTGGATCGCGAGGTCGCGCACCGCGATGCTCGGGAAGCCGCCGGTGAGCTTGATCCACCGGCGCCCGCCGTCCCGCGTGAAATAGAGCCCGTACTCGGTGCCGGCGAAGAGCAGGTCGGGCTGGCCGGGATCCTCGATCACGACCCACACCGAGCCGCGCGCGGGCAGATCTCCGGTGATCGACGTCCACGACCGGCCGTTGTCGGTGCTCTTCGCGGCGTACGGCTTGAAGTCCGCGTTCTTGTGGTTGTCGAACGCGGCGTAGAGCGTGCCGGCATCGTGCGGCGAGGGAGAGAGGCGGCTCACGAAAGCGGCGTCCGGGACGCCGCGCACCGGAGACGCCTTGCGCCAGGTCGCGCCGCCGTCCTCCGTGACCTGGATCCAGCCGTCGTCGGTGCCGACGTAGAGAAGCCCTTCGCGCAGCGGGGACTCGGCGAGAGTGACGATGTTGCCGTAGAGGGAGGTGGACGCGTTCTTCGCGACGGCGTCCGCCGGCCAGACGCGGCCCATCACCCGCAGTTTGTTCCGGTCGATCTGACGGGTGAGGTCGCCGCTCACCGGCTTCCACGTGTTGCCGCGGTCGTCGCTCCGAAAGACTCTCTGCGCCGCGAAGTAGAGCCGCGTGTGGTTGTGGGGGCTGATGATGAGCGGCGAATCCCAGTTCCACCGCAGCGGCGGCTCGCCCGGGGCGGCCTGCGGCTGGATGACGAGGCTCTCTCCGGTTCTCCGGTCGAACCGAGTGAGCACGCCGTACTGGGCTTCCGCATAAACGGTGTTCGGGTCCTGCGGATCGATCTGGCTCTGGAATCCGTCGCCGCCCTGCGTCACGAACCAGTCGGAGTTCGCGATCCCGTGGATGTTGCGCGTCCGGGAGGGTCCGCCGAGGCTGAAGTTGTCCTGCGTTCCGCCGAACACGTTGTAGATGGGGGATGCCTCGTCCACGCTCACCCGGTAGAACTGCGTCACCGGGAGGTTCGCGAAGAACCGCCAGGTCGCCGCGCGGTCGAAGCTCTCGTAGACGCCGCCGTCGCAGCCCACGAGGTAGTGGTTCGGGTCGCCCGGGTCGATCCAGATGACGTGGTTGTCCGGATGCTTCGACGGCTCGCCCAGCTTGTGGAACGTCTTGCCGGCGTCGTCGGTCACCTGGATCCAGACGTCCATCGAATAGACGCGGTCGCGGTTCGCGGGATCCGCGAAGATCTCGTTGTAATACATGGGCCCGCCCGGGACGTAGTCGCTCCGCTTCTCCCACGTCTCGCCCCGGTTCGTCGAACGGAAGAACCCGCCGGCCTTGTTCGCCGCCTCGATGACGGCGTAGACCGTGTCGGGCGCGGCCGGCGAGATCGCGAGGCCGATGCGGCCCATGTCCTCCTTGGGAAGGCCGGACGTGATTTTTCGCCAGTTGGCGCCGCCGTCGGTGGTCTTGTAGATGGCGGCCTCGGGGCCGCCGTCGATCAGCGTGAAGACGTGGCGGCGCCGCTGATACGCCGACGCGTACATCAGGTCGGGATCGCGGGGATCCATCGCGACGTCGGTGATGCCGGTGTTCTCGCTCACCGTCAGCGACGCCTTCCACGTCTTGCCGCCGTCGGTCGTCTTGTAGAGGCCACGGTCGCCTCCGGGGCCCCAGAGCGGGCCCTGCGCCGCGACCCACACGACGCTGGAGTCCCGCGGGTCGACGAGGATCTTCGAGATGTGCTCGGAGGCCTTGAGACCCATGTTCTTCCAGGTCTCTCCGCCGTCCTCCGAGCGGTAGACGCCGTCGCCGTACCCGACGACGCGCTGGCTGTTGTTCTCGCCGGTTCCGACCCAGACGACGAACGGGTCGTGCTGGTCGATGGTCACGCAACCGATCGAGTGCGAGACCTCGCCGTCGAAGACGGGCTGGAACGTGACGCCGCCATTCACGGTGCGCCACACGCCGCCGTCGGCCGCGGCAACGAACCATCGGTTCTTGTTCTTCGGGTCGACCGCGATGTCGGTGATCCGGCCGGACGTGAGCGCCGGCCCGATGGACCGCAGCTCCAGCCCGGCGAAGGTCTCGGAGGAGAAACCGCCCTTGGGCTTCTCCTTTTCTTCCTTGCCCGGAGTCTCGCCCTTGCCGGTCTTCGTGCGCGCCTGCTCCTCTTTCGTGGGCTCGTTGCGGGAGCGGGCGAGCGGCTCCTCCCCCTTCGTCCGCGCCGTGGCGGCGCCGGCGGCACCCGGCGTGGGCACGGGAGTCGGCGCCGGGGTCGGCGCCTGGGCGATCAGACGTGTCGGGGTCAGGAAGAGGAGGGAGAGGCCGAGACGCAGAATGGCTTTCAAGGTGCCTCCGTGTTGGACATCTCGGGAAACCTACGAGATCGGGCGGGCCGAAGT
>JBKPMI010000250.1:0-1677 GCA_046732075.1 Acidobacteriota bacterium
TTCGAGATGGCGACGGGGGAGAACCCGTTCCAGCGCAGCAACCCGGTCGACATGTTCGGCGCGATCCTCCGCGACGAACCGCCGCTCCTTTCCGAAAAGGTGGCCGGCGCGCCCGAGGAGTTCTCGCGCACCGTGCATCGCGCGCTCGCCAAGAAGCCGGAGGACCGCTACCCCACGGCGCGCGAGCTCGCCCTCGACTTGCGCGGAGTGCACGCCGTCACGAGCGTCGTGCCGCGCGAGGAGATCCTCGCCGCGCTGCCGCCCGAAGCGTCCTCGGGTCTCCGGACGACGCTTCTCGTCGGGGGCGGCCTGCTCGCGCTGCTGGTCGCCGGGGTTCTCGTCCTGCGCGGCTGCTGAAGAGAGACCGCTACCGCTCGGGGTCAACGCTGAATCGCTGCATTGGTGTCAGGGCGGAATTCAGCTCTGGCACGAATTCAGTCATTCAGCGTTGACCCCAGCCTCCTGCATCCGGACGGGCGACGCGGGCGTTCGGTCGAGGACCGGCAGACCGTTCTTCCCGTACCGTCCGAACGCCAGCACGCCGGTGGGGCAGGACTGGACGCACGCCGAACACCGCACGCACTGCGGGTCCTCCATCGGCAGGCCTTTGTTCGCGAAGTTCATGACGTCGATGCCCTGGTGGCAGACGGACGTGCACACGTTGCAGGAGATGCACTTCGATTTCTCCGGAAAGATCCGGAAGCGCGAGAAGCGCGTGTAGATGTGCATGAGCGCCGCGAGCGGGCACGCGAAACGGCACCAGACGCGACCCGAGAACCAGAAGTACAGCCCGACGCCGATGATGCCGGCGAGGAAGGTGTCGACGACGTGGTAGTAGTTGAGCTGCACGCCGAGCACCGACCAGTTGGACAGCAGCCCGTCGTAGAACGTCGACGCGGCGTGGCCCACGCGGGTGTCCGGCCAGGACCACGAGATCACGCGGCCGAAGAACAGCAGGAACGCAGCCGCGAGAACGATCTGCCCGGTCATGTTCACGCGGTTCCAGATCGGGCCGTGCGGCATCTTCTGGCGGTGCGCGTCCCCCATCGTCTCCGCGAGCGCGCCGCAGGAGCAGATCCAGCCGCAGTAGGCGCCCTTTCCCCAGCGGCGGATGACGAGCGGGATGAGGACGAACGTCTGCACGAAGGCGATCACCAGCCACCACGCGAGCGGCTTCGGCGAGAAGACGTTCCAGATGAAGAGCGGCCACGCGAGGATGAAGCCGAACGCCCGCCAGTACTCCCGGCCGTGGCCGTAGTCCGCGGCGGGGAAGAGATTGTCCGCGAACGTCTTCCCGAAGCCGGCGTCGAACGCGCCGTTGTGTCCGAGGAGCGGCAGGACCACGAACGGCAGCAGGAAGAGCGGCACGAGCTGGATGGTGGTGAGCGTCACCGTCTGCGCCGTGACGTACGGGGTCTTGCGGAGCCGGATGCGCTTGATTCCGAAGAGGAGCACCGCCAGGCAGTACGCGATCGAGTAGTAGAAGCCGGGGTCGCGCGCCGAGATCGCGATCGTTCCGGCGAGCGTGGACGGGTCCTTCGGAACAGCCAGGTTGTACGGGAAGAGGCCGTTTTTCTGGAACCACTGGTTCACGTGGCCGTTCGCCTTCCAGTTGTAGAGAAAGACGCAGAAGACGAAGAGCGCGGCGAAGGAGATCCACGTGAGCGCCTTCCACTC
>JBKPMI010000251.1:0-14689 GCA_046732075.1 Acidobacteriota bacterium
GGATCGCGGTGATCCTCGAGTCGGGCTACGGGCCGGTGCGCGTCCCGGGTCACGTGTCGGCGGACGGCAGCGTGTTCCTCGCCGGAAATCTCTGGGACTTCCAGGCAGATCCGAGGGCCGAGCGCCGCAAGAGGATCGACCTCTCCGCGCAGCGCGCCTCGGGTCCGGCCGACGCGCCGGTCACGATCGCCGAGTATGCCGACATGGAGTGCCAGTACTGCCGGTTCCGCGGCCGGCAGCTCGACAAGCTGATCTCGGCGAACGCCGGAGTCATGTCTGTCCGCCGGCATTACAAGTTCTTTCCGCTCTGGTCGCACCACGCGTGGGCCATGAAGGCGGCGTCGGCGGCCGACTGCCTGTTCCGCCTATCCGGAGATCCCGCGATGCTGCGGTTCAAGGAGCTCGCGTACGGCCGCCAGGAGAGCATGTCGGTCTCGGCGGTCGACGTGCTCGCGATCACGTCCGCGGAAGGGGAGGGCGTGGCGCGGAACGTCTTCCTCGGCTGCTACCTGCGCGACGAGAGCTTCGACCGCGTCCGGAAGGACATGGACGAGGGATACCGCCTGGGGGTGAACTCGACGCCCACGTACTTCGTCGACGGCACGCAGATCAACTGGACCGAGGACAGGATCATGGAGGACTTCCTCCGGACGAAGTTCCCGCGGATCAAGACGATCGTTTACGAGCAGTAGGTCTCATAGTTTTCATACGGACGAGCCATAGGTTTCAGGGGCTCGCAGAAGGGGTCAGGGGCAGAGGTGTCGGGTCTCAGGTACCAGGTTCCAGGAGCACGCCTCGGTGCTTGGCTCCTGACACCTGACCCCCGACACCGGAAACCTATCCTCCTGAAACCTTCTCACCGGATCCCTCGCTCGGCGTCGCGGACGGCGTTACGGCTGGCGCGGGCATCTCCGGCCCCGCCGGCTCGGGCGTCTCGGCCCGGAGTTTCCGCGCCATCGCGACCGCGGCCAGGTGCTCGTCGAACGTGGTCGAGAACTGGTGCCCCAGCGTCGAGGGGTTCGCGACGAAGTAGAGATAGGACGTCTTCGCGGGGTTGACCGCCGCGGAGAGCGCGTCCTTGCCGGGGTTCGCGATCGGGCCCGGCGGCAGCCCCTCGTGCAGGTACGTGTTGTACGGCGACTCGTAGTCGTAGTCGGAGCGGTACAGCGTCCCCTTCCACTTGCCGTCGCGCTTCAGCGCGTAGATCACGGTGGGGTCGGCCTGGAGGCGCATGCCGCGACGGAGGCGATTCAGGTAAACGCCCGCGATCAGCGGCCCCTCCGACTTCACGCCGCTCTCGCGCTCCACGATTGACGCCAGCGTCACGGCCTGGCGGGTGGTCAGGCCGAGCGCGGCCGCCTTGCGCTGAAGATCCGGCGTGAAGTGCTCGCGGAAGTTGGCGACCATCCGGTCCACGATCTGGCTGGCCGGCGTGGTGCGGGTCACCACGTACGTGTCGGGAAAGAGGAACCCTTCGAGATCCGAGACGCCGTGGGTGAGGCCCGGGACGAGCTCGGTCGCGGCGAGCGCGGCGTGAAACGCCTCGGGTCCGCCGATCCCCTCCTTCGAGAACAGCTCGAAGGTCTCCTCCGCGGTCAGGCCTTCCGGGACGACGACGGCGTGCTTGACGACGTCCCCCTTTCCCATGCGGTTGATCACATCGTCGATCGGCACCGCCCCCGGAAAGCGGTACTCGCCGGCCTGGAGCGGGATGCGGCGGCGGTGCAGGCGGTAGTAGACCTCCGCGAGGCGCGCATCCTCGATCACCCCGGCGCGTGCGAGCCGGCGAAAGATCTCGGAGGTCGGCGTCCCCGGCGGGATCTCGACCGTCACTTCCCCCGTCCCGGGCCGCGCGGCCGGGTTCTCGAGCCGGTAGCGGAAGTAGAGCGCGAGCGCCGCCCCGAAGACCACGACGAGCATGACCAGCCGGAGGAACCGGCGCGGCGCGCTCACCGTCCGTCTCCCACGTGCGCGAGCCAGTCCTCGAGGAGGACCGCGGCGGCCTCCGCGTCGACCCCGGCGCGCGAGCGGCGGCCGCGCAGTCGCCGGGCCGCCTCGTTCGACGTCAGGGTCTCCTCGTGGAACACGACCGGCAGCCCGGTCACGGACGCGAGCTTGTCGGCGAACGACCGGATGCGGGGCGCGATCGCGCTCTCTCGACCCTCGGGCGAGCGGGGAACGCCGACCAGGATGGTTCCGACCTCCTCCTCGCGGCAGAAGCGCTCGATCTCGCCGGCGGCCGCCTCGTCGCTCCGGCGGCTGACCATGCGGCGCGGCGTCGCGAGGCCCCCGGGCGAGTCGGCGGTCGCGAGCCCGATCCGTTTCTCGCCGAAGTCGACCGCCAGGACGCGCATCACGGGCGAGAGACTAACCCGGGTCGGGAGCCGGTAGCCGGGAGCCGGGAGCTGATGCCTGATCGCTCGGAAGCTAGAATCGCCTCGTGAAAGACGTCGTCATCCTCTCCGCCGCCCGGACGCCGATCGGCTCCTTCCTGGGGAAGCTGTCGACGCTGCCGGCGCCGGCCCTGGGAGCAGCCGCGATCCGGGGCGCGCTCGAGCGGGCCGGGGTCCGCGCGGAAGAGGTCGAACAGGTCCTCATGGGCAACGTGCTCTCGGCGGGGATCGGCCAGGCCCCCGCGCGCCAGGCGTCGCTCTCCGCCGGCTTCCCCGACTCCGTCCCGTGCGTGACGGTCTCCAAGGTCTGCGGCTCCGGCATGCGCTCCGTGATGGACGCGCGAAACGCGATCGTGGCCGGGGAGTACGCGCTGGCCGTGGCGGGCGGGATGGAGTCGATGTCGAACGCGCCGTATCTCCTGGACCGGGCGCGGACCGGTTACCGGATGGGAAACGGCAAGTTGATCGACTCCATGATCCACGACGGGCTCTGGGATCCGTACAACGACAAGCACATGGGGAGTTGCGCCGAGACGTGCGTGTCGAAGTACGCGTTCACGCGGGAGGACCAGGACGACTTCAGCCTGGAGTCTTACCGGCGCGCCCGCGAGGCGACCGAGACGAAGCTTTCGGCGCAGGAGATCGTCCCGGTCGAAGTGCCGTCGAAGAAGGGCGCGCAGGTCGTCGACGCCGACGAGGAGCCCTTCGCGGCGCCGCTCGAGAAGATGCGGACGCTGAAGCCTGCGTTCGACGCGGGCGGCAGCGTCACCGCCGCGAACTCGTCCAAGATCAACGACGGCGCGGCGGCCCTCGTGGTCTGCGACGCGGAAATGGCGAAGGCGCGCGGCTGGAAGCCGCTGGCGCGCATCATCGCGACTTCCGGCGTGGCGCAGGCCCCGGAGTGGTTCACGACCGCGCCGATCGGCGCGATCGAGGTGCTTCTCCGGAAGGCCGGGATCTCCGCGTCCGACGTCGACCTCTTCGAGATCAACGAGGCCTTCGCGGCCGTCGCGCTGGCGGCGATCCGCGATCTGAAGCTCGACCCCGCGAAGGTCAACGTGCGCGGGGGAGCGGTGGCCCTCGGGCATCCGATCGGCGCCTCGGGCGCGCGGATCCTGACGACCCTCGTGCACTCGCTCCGGCACGCCGGAAAACGGCGCGGGGTCGCGGCGATCTGCATCGGCGGCGGCGAAGCGACGGCCATGCTCGTCGAGGCGGCCTGACCGGGACGTTCGACCTCGTTCTCGGCGGCGTCCCCCGGTTCGCCGCGGAGGGGCCGTGGGCGTGGCGGGTGACCCGGCGGTTCGCGCGGCAGCTCTCCCCGGAGATCCGGCTCGAGTTTCCGGGCCGGCGCCCTTCCGTCGGGGACGCCCGCGGCGCCGCGGATCTCGTGCTCGTCTGGGCGGACCCCGAGGCGTACCTCGCGGCGCCCGCTGCGGAGCACCTCGTCGCGCTGCTCGCGCGGAGCGATGGCGTCGACATCGTGCTTCCGGTGTCGAACGAGCCCTGGGGCGAGGAGACCCGCGGCGCGCCCGCCTTCGCCTACTCGACCCCCTCGGCGCTCGACGAAACGGCGCGGCACGCGGCGGGTTTGTCTTTGGCGCCCTTTCCCCTGGAAAGGCCGCGCTCCCCGGTCTACGCGGTGCGGCGGGCGGCGCTCGCGAAGCTGCCGCCGGCGCTTCCGCTGGACGAGGTCCCCCCGGCCATCCGCGCGGCGGGCGGGCGCGCGCTCGCGGACCCCGGCGCCTACCTCCACCGCTACGCCGAGATGGACGCCCAGGCGCGCGGCGACCTCGCCGAGAAGGTCCCGGAAGGCGCGCGCGACGTGCTCGACGTGGGGTGCTCCGGCGGCGCGACCGCGGAGCTGCTTCGCCGGCGCGGAGTCGCGCGGATCGTGGGGATCGAGCCGGATCCCGGAGACGCCGCGCGCGCCGCGGAGCGTTGCGACCGGGTCCTGGCCTGCAACCTGGAGGACGTCCCCGCCGGCGAGTTCACGGCGGAGTTCGACGCCGTCCTCTTCGGAGACGTGCTCGAGCACCTGGTCGATCCTTCCGACGCGCTCGTCCGCGTGCGCCCGTGGCTGGCCCCGCACGGCGTTGTCGTGGCGTCGGTTCCCAACGTCGGCAACTGGGCCGTGATCTCGGATCTCCTGGCCGGGCGGTTCGACTACGTTCCCTACTCGATTCTCTCCGGGACGCACGTGCGGCACTTCACGCGCTCCACGATCTGCGATCTGTTCGAGGCGTGCGGCTACGCGGGAAGTCCGTGGACACCGTCGCCCTTCCGGTCTCGCCGTCCGGAGCCGCGAAGCTCGACGAGCTTTCCCGGTATCCGGGCGCCTCGCCGGATCTTCCGGTGGCCGAGTTCCTGGTGGTCGCCGGGCTCGCGCCGTGAGGCTTTGCTATATCAATAAAAACCATAGCCGCCCCCGACCGCCGGCGGCCCGGATCCGAACGCCCGCCGCCCTTCTCCTCTTCTTCGCCGCGGCCCTGCCGGCCGCCGCTCAGACCCCGTTCGGATCGAGTGACCCCTTCGAGTCCCGGTTCAAGACGAAGCCCAACTTCCAGATCCGCTTCCGCGTGCCGGAGAAGGGGGGCGAGGTCCGGCTGACGACGAAGAACCCGGTCCACTACGAGAAGGACGTCTTCTGGGAGGGCTCGGGCGAGGTGACCATCGAGTACCAGGACGTCAAGATCACGGCAGACCGCGCGCACTACGACTTTCCCACCAAGACCGCGACGCTCGACGGCAACGTCGTGATCGACCAGGGCCCCACGCGCATGTCCGGAAGCCATGCCGTGTTCAAGGTCGAGGACAAGACGGGCCGCCTCGAGAACGCGACCGCGAACCTCGCGCCGGACTACCACGTGGTCGCGGAATCGATCGAGAAGATCGGTCCGGCGACGTACCGGATCGAGAAGGGCATCTTCACCTCCTGCGACCTGCCGAAGCCGGAGTGGTCCTTCTACCTTTCGCAGGCGGACGTCACGCTGGACGACTACGCCCGGATGAAGAACGTCTCCTTCCGCGCGGGTCCCGTGCCGGTCCTCTTCACGCCGTGGCTCGTCTGGCCCACGAAGCAGGACCGCGCCTCCGGTCTTCTGGTGCCGAGCGTCGGCTACAACGGACGCCGCGGCGGCTACCTGGGGCTCTCCTACTACTGGGTCACGAGCCGCGCCACGGATTCGACCACGCAGCTCGACCTCTACTCGAAGGGCGCGATCGGGGTCGGCGAGGAGTTCCGGTGGACCCCGTCGCCCGAGTCCGCCGGGATCGTGCAGGCGTACGCGATCCGGGACCCGGACGCCACGGTCTGCGTCCCGCTGGAGGACGAGCCGGGCGGCACGGCGCCGTGCGTCATGATCGACGGGAAACCCGGCGTGTTCGCCCAGCGGGAGAAGACCCGCTGGAAGGCGCGCCTCGATCACGTGTCCGACGACCTGCCGTTCGGATTCCGGGGGGTGCTCTCGGTGCACGAATACTCCGACGAGCAGTTCCTCCGCGACTTCGAGCGCGCGTTCGCGCTCTCCGCGTCGCGGCAGACGCTCTCGCGCGGCTTCCTGACGAAGAACTTCGGCGACGACTCCGTGAACCTCCGCGTCGAGCGGAGCGAGACCTTCTACGGGACCAAGGTGGTCCAGGAGCGGATCCCGTCGCTCGAGTTCTTCCGCCGGACGTCGCGGATCGGCAAGTCCCCGTTCTACCTGGCGCTCGAGTCGTCGCTCTCCTACCTGTACGTGAACCGCGGGCCGGCCCTGGCGCGCGGCGAGTACGGCCGCGCGGACCTCCATCCCACGCTGTCGCTTCCGTGGAAGACGGTGCCGTGGCTCTCGCTGACCGCGAGGGGGGGCGGCCGCTGGACCGGCTACACGGATTCGACCGACGAGGCGCACACGCGGTTCGAGGGCCAGTCGCTCGCGCGCTCGTACGCGGAGGCCGGAGCGTCCCTCGTGGGCCCGTCTTTTTCTCGGATCTACGAGGCTTCGATCGGTCCGTTCGGCCGCTTCAAGCACGTGATCGAGCCGCGCGTCGACTACGAGTACGTGTCGGAGGTGAGCGACCCGCTGAAGATCCCGGTCTACGACGAGGTGGACACGTCGCTCGGGCGGAACCAGATCCGGTACGCGATCGTGAACCGCCTGCTCGCCAAACCCGCCGACGCCAAGGCCGGCGGCGGAGCGAACGAGATCGCGTCGCTCGAGTTCGCCCAGACCCACGCTTTCACTCCGCCGCAGGTGCCGTCCGGGACGTCGTCGTCGTTCGACACCTTCACGGAACGGACCGGACCGGTGGAGGCGAACCTGCGGGTCGCTCCCGGCGGCTACTTCAGCTTCGACGGCCGCGTGGCCTACGACCTCCACGCGACGCAGGTGACCGCGGTGTCGCTCGCCACGTCCCTGAACTGGAAGACGAACTACGTCAACGCGACCTGGTTCGGCAGCCGCCCGATCCCGGTCGCCGGACTGGCCTCGCCGCAGACCGACCAGATCCGTCTCGCCGCCGGCGTCGAGCTCGGGAAGAAGTTCCGGCTCGACACGCAGCTGAACTACGACGCGCAGCAGAACAAGCTGCTCGAGGACCGGTCGCTCGTGACGTTCAACGGCTCCTGCTATGCGCTCTACCTGGAGGTCCGCCAGCTCCGGCTCCCGCCCACGACCCGCCGCGACTACCGGCTCGTCGTGAACCTGAAGGACGTCGGAACGCTTCTCGACATGAACGGGTCGCTCGACCGGATATTCGGGGGACAGTGAGAAGCCGTAAAACGTCAAACGTGAAACGTCAAACGGACCGAGAAACCGACCCGTTTTACGTTTTACGTTTTACGCTTTACGATCTCCCTGCATGAAGGGCCTGATCCTCTCGGGCGGCAAGGGCACGCGCCTGCGGCCGCTCACCTACACGCGCGCGAAGCAGCTCGTGCCGGTCGCGAACAAGCCGGTCCTCTTCTACGGGGTGGAAGCGATCGTCGCCGCGGGGATCCGCCAGATCGGGGTCGTCGTCGGGGAGACGAAGGACGAGATCCAGGCGGCGCTCGGGGACGGGTCGCGTTTCGGCGCCGAGATCACCTACATCGAGCAGGACCAGCCGCGCGGCCTCGCGCACGCGGTCCTGATTTCCGAGACGTTCCTCCGGGGTGAGCCCTTCGTCATGTACCTCGGAGACAACCTGATCGCCGACGGAATCGCGTCGCTCGTCGAGGAGTACCGGCGGATCGGATGCAACTCCCAGATCCTGCTCGCCCGGGTGCCGAACCCCGAGCAGTTCGGCGTCGCCGAGCTCTCCGGCGGCACGGTCGTCCGCCTGACCGAGAAGCCGAAGGATCCGCGCTCGGACCTCGCTCTCGTCGGCGTCTACATGTTCGACGACACGATCTTCGACGCGGTCAAGAGCATCCACCCGAGCGCCCGCAACGAGCTGGAGATCACGGACGCGATCCAGTGGCTGATCGACCAGGGCCGGAGCGTCCACCCCCACATCGTTTCGGGGTGGTGGAAGGACACCGGCAAGGTCGAGGACATGCTCGAGGCGAACCGCATCATCCTCGACACCTTCACGGCGAAGGGGATCGAGACCGTGGACGACGGGTCGCGCGTGGAGGGCAAGGTGGTCGTGGAGCCGGGCGCGCGGATCTTCGCGAGCACGATCCGCGGCCCCGCGATCATCGGCGCGGGCTCCGAGATCCGGGGCGCCTTCGTGGGCCCCTACACGTCGATCGGACCGGGCTGCCGCGTCGAGCGCTGCGAGATCGAGAACTCGATCGTCCTCGAGGGCTCGGCGCTGGAGCGGATCCCGGGGCGGATCGCGGACTCGCTGATCGGCAAGAACGTCCGGATCCACCCGGGCGCCGAGCGGCCGCGCGTCCACCGCTTCCTCGTCAGCGACAACTCCGAGATCGGCATCCTGTGAAGATCCTCGTCACCGGAGGCTGCGGGTTCATCGGGTCGAACTTCATCCGCCGGCTGTTCGAGTCGCGGGCCGACCGCGTTTCCGTCGTCAACCTGGACAAGCTCACGTACGCCGCCAATCCCGCCAACCTCTCGGACGTCGCCGACCGGCCGAACTACCGGTTCCTCCGGGGAGACATCGTCGATCCCGAGGCGGTGCGGGAGGCGATGGAGGGCTGCGACGCCGTCGTCAACTTCGCCGCCGAGACCCACGTGGACCGCTCGCTCCTGGGGGACGCCTCGTTCATCGAGACCGACGTGCGCGGAGTCTTCGTACTGCTGGAAGAGGCCCGCCGGCAGAGCGTCCGGAAATTCATCCAGATCTCGACGGACGAGGTCTACGGCACGATCCCCGAGGGCTCGTTCCACGAGGAGTCGCCGCTCCACCCGCGCAACCCCTATGCGGCGTCCAAGGCGGGCGGAGACCGGCTGGCGTACTCGTACTTCGCCTCCTACCGGCTGCCGGTCGTCGTGACGCGCGCGTCCAACAACTACGGGCCGTACCAGTATCCCGAGAAGCTGATCCCGCTCTTCGTGACGAACGCGATCGATGGACATCCCCTTCCGCTGTACGGCGACGGCAGGAACGTGCGCGACTGGCTGTACGTCAAAGACCACGCGGCCGCGATCGACTTTCTCCTCGACGCCGGAGAGCCCGGCGAGACGTACAACATCGCGGGGGGGAACGAGGCCGAGAACATCGAAATCACGCGGAAGGTCCTCCGGCTCCTCGAGCGTCCCGAGAGCCTCATCCGGTTCGTGGACGACCGGCCGGGCCACGACCGCCGCTACTCGCTCGACGCCGGCAAGCTCGCGCGGCTCGGGTTCCGGTCCGAAACGCCGTTCGACGCGGGCCTGGCCGAGACGGTCCGCTGGTATCGCGAGCGCGAGGACTGGTGGCGCCCGGTCAAGGAGCGGGACGCGGCGTACCAGGAGTTCTACCGGACCCAGTACGGTGACCGTCTTGCGACTTCGTCGGCGACCGCGAAACCGCCGGGATAGCTTCGTTTGAGCCCGGAGGCGGTCGTTGCCCCCGTCGAGGTCGAGCCGGCCGTTCTCGCCGCGCCCCGGCCGCTGCTGCAGGAGCCGCCACGCATTCTCGTCACGGGGGCGTCGGGGATGCTGGGATCGGACCTCGTGCCGGCGCTCGCGGTGGGCGGTTTCGAGGTGGCGGCCCGGCCCCGCGCCGACCTCGACGTGACGCGGGAGGACGACGTCGCGCTCGCCTTCCGCGACGTGCGACCGCAGGTCGTCGTCAACTGCGCGGCCTTCACGCGCGTGGACGCGTGCGAGACGGATCCGTCGTCGTTCAGGGTCAACGCCGATGCGGTCGGTTTCCTCGCGGACGCCTGCGAGCGGTACTCCGCGCGCCTCGTGCAGATCTCGACCGACTTCGTGTTCGACGGCGCGAAGGGCGCGCCCTACACCGAGGCGGACGAGCCCGCGCCGCTCTCCGAGTACGGCCGGGGGAAACGCGCGGGCGAAGAAATCGCCCTCCGATCCCCGGGGGCGCTCGTCGTCCGCGCGTCGTGGCTGTTCGGCCGGGGCGGGTGGAACTTCGTCGAGGCCATCCTGCGACAGGTCGAGCAGGGGAAGACGGAGGTCACCGTTGTCGACGACCAGAGGGGCAAGCCCACGGCGACGCCCGACCTCTCGGAGGCAATCGTCGCGCTGATCGCGTCCGGTGCGACCGGCGTCTTCCACTTCGCCAACCGCGGCGAGGTGACGTGGTTCGACTTCGCGAGCGAGATCCTGCTTCTGTCCGGCCACGGCGGAGTGCGCCTCACGCCCACGACCACCGCGGCGCTCGCCCGGCCGGCGGTGCGGCCGCCGTACTCCGTGCTGGACACCTCCAAGTACGAGGGGGTGACCGGCCGCCCGATCCGGCACTTCCGGGAGCCGCTCGTCGAATACCTGGCCCGACGCGCGCGCCCGGACGCCTGACGGCTTGATGGCGCAGCGGATCCCTCCCGGCGAGTGGAAGCGGAAGGCCGTTCACGCGGCCACGGGACTTTTCGCGCTGACGTTCCGCTGGCTCGACTGGAAGGCGGCCGCGGCCGTCGCCGCCGCCGCTCTGCTCTTCAACCTCTTTGCGATGCCGCTTCTCGGCCGCCAGCTCTACCGGGACGCCTCCCGAAAACGCGACCCCGGGATCGTGGCGTATGCGGTGATGGTGCTCGCTCTCGTCCTGCTTCTGCGCGACCACTACCTTCCGGTCGCCGCGGCCGTGTGGGCGATGATGGCGTTCGGCGATCCCGCCGCGGCCATCGCCGGAGAGCTGCTCGAAGGCGCGAGGCTTCCGTGGAACCGCTCGAAGCGCTGGATCGGGCTTCTCGCGAACTGGGCCGCCGGCGCGACCGCCTCGGTCGCCGTGTTCCGGTTCGTCTCCGCGCGCCCTCTCGAGCTCGTCGCGGTCGGCCTGCTCGTCGCCGGCGCGGCGGTGTACGCGTTCCTCGAGTCGGTCCGCGCCGGAATCGACGACAACCTCGTGGCGGCGTTTCCGACGGCGCTCGTCTTGATCCAGCTGGGCCGCTGGCCCGAGGCGCCGCTCGTGCCCTTCCAGCCTGGGTCGGGAAGGCACCTCCTCGCGGCGCTCGCGGCGAACGTCGCCGCGGCGCTCGTCACCGGAGTCGCCGGCCTGGTTTCCCGCTCCGGGGCGATCGCCGGGGCGGTCGCCGGATTCCTGGTGCTCGCCTACGGGGGCTGGCCGGCATATGCGCTCCTCTGGTTGTTCTTCGCGCTCGCCACCGGTGCGACGAAGTGGGGTTACGGCGTGAAGGCCGAGGCGGGCGTCGCGCAGACGGACCGCGGCCGCCGGGGAGCCGCCCACGTCGCGGCGAACTGCCTCGTGCCGATCGCGTTCCTCGTCCTCGGCGCGCCGGCCGCGGCGTTCGCCGGGGCCCTGGCGGCCGCGCTCGCCGACACGCTCGGGACGGAGGTCGGCACGCTCTTCGGAAAGAGCCCGCGGTCGCCGCTGTCCTTCCGGCGGGTCGAGCCCGGGACTCCGGGCGCGGTCTCGCGCGCCGGAACCGCCGCCTCGTTCGCGGGGGCGCTGGCGATCGCCCTCGCGGCCTGGCTCTTCGGCTGGGCGCCGCGCGGCGTCGTGTTCGCCGTCCTCGCCGGCGGTTTCCTGGGAGCTCTCGCCGAGAGCGTGCTCGCGGACCTCGGGCGGCGATTCGGGTTCCGGCCCGACCACGAGTTCGCGAACGCGTTCAACACGTTCGCGGGCGGATTGATCGCGCTCGAGATCGTGCTGTCCCTGGAGAAGGGCGGGATCTACTGGCCGGTGGCCGCCGGATGAAGCGCTGGCTGCGGCTCGTCCGGCCGTTCACGCTCTTTCCGCCGCTGCTCGGGATCCTCTCCGGGGCGGTGTGCGCCTTCGGGTCGGCTCACAACCCGGATCCCGCGCGGCGGATCACGTGGCCGATCGTCCTGACCGTCGCCATCGGCTCGCTCTGCGCGTCGGCGATGAACGCCGCGTCGAACATCGTCAACCAGATCGCGGACCTCGAGATCGACCGCCTCAACAAGCCGGATCGCCCGCTCGTCACGGGCGAGGTCGCGATCGGAAAGGCCTGGCTCGTCGCCGCGATCCTGTACGTCCTCGCGATCCTGCCGACCTGGCTGGTCGTGCCCTATCCCTACCAGTCCTTCGGGGACCGGCTGGCCGCGCCGCTCCACTTTCACGCCGCGTTCTTCATCTATTCGATCGGAGCGCTCGCCACGTTTGTCTACTCGTTTCCGGCCTTCGGACGATCCAAGAGGCACTGGTTCTGGGCGAACTTCACGATCGCCGTGACCCGCGGCGGGTTGCTCAAGGTCGCGGGCTGGTCGTTCGTCGCGTCGGTCGCCCTCGCCGAGCCGTGGGCGATCGGCGGAGTGTTCGCTTTCTTCCTCCTGGGCGCGACGTCGACCAAGGATTTCTCGGACATGGCGGGCGATCGGGAGCACGGCGTGATCACGCTCCCGGTGCGCTTCGGCGTCGGGCGCGCGGCCCGGATGATGGCGCCGTTCTTCGTCCTGCCGTGGCTCGCCATCCCCGTCCTCGCCCGGCTGCCGGATCCGAACCGGTCGGGAGGCTGGCTCCTGACCGGGAACCGGACGCTGCTGACGGTGCTGGGGCTGGCGCTCGCGGCCTGGGGGGCATACACGGCGCGACTGCTGCTCGCGAACCCGGACGAGCTGGCCCGAACCGAAAACCATCCGGCGTGGACGCACATGTACCTGCTGCTGATGGCCGCGCAGGTCGGGTTCGCGCTGGCGTACGCGCTCTAGCGGCGCGCGTCCCGTACAATTCAGCGCATGGATGGAGCGGTCCCCGCCGACGAGCTCGAACCGGAATCCGAGGATCTCCGTGTCCGGTGGCGCGGGCTCGCCCTGGTCTTCGACGAGCCCACGCTGAACCGGCTGGTCGCGCGGCTGACGGACCGGATCCCGGACCTCCACGACCTGCGCATCCACGTCGCGCCGGGCGAGCTCTCCGCCACGATCGTGATTCACCGCTTCGGCGTCCCGCTCTCGGCGAAGGCGACGCTCTCGCAGCTGCGGCTGAAGGACGGGTTCCTCGCCTTCGTGCTCGACAAGGTGCAGGCGCTCTCGTTCATCCCGATCCCGGACCAGCTCCTCTCCTACGTCGTCCAGAAAGCGCCGCACGGACTCCTCACCTACTACCCGGACGACCGGATCATGGTGGTGAACGTCGCGCCGTGGATGCCCCCCGGAATCGACCTGTCTCTCGAACGGACCGTCTTCGAGGAGGGCGCCCTGACGCTCCAGTTCGGCGACGGCTCGTACGACCTCGGGCCCCTGCTGGAGCAGAACGAGCCGACGGACGAACGTTAGTCCCGGCGTGAGGAAGCTCCTCCTCGCGCTCCTCTTTCTCGCGGCGCTCCTGCTCGCCGCCTTCCTGGTCCTGGTCGCTTCGACGTTCCCGCGCGAGAGCGGCTCCGTCCGGGTCCCGGGCATCTCGGCGTCCGTTTCGATCGAGATGGGTCCGCACGGCGTTCCGACGATCCGGGCGGCAAACGAGACCGATGCCCTCTTCGGCCTGGGATACGTCCACGCCCGCGACCGGCTGTGGCAGATGGAATATCAGCGGCGGATCGGCGCGGGCCGGCTGGCCGAGATCCTGGGTCCGCAGCTCGTCGAAACCGATACGTTCCTTCGGACGATCGGTTTCCACCGGGCCGCGGAGTCCGCGTGGCGGAGTCTCTCGGCGCCGGCGCGCCGGAAGATCGAGGCGTATGTCGGCGGGGTCAACGCGTATCTCGCGACCTCGCGCGCTCGGCCGGTGGAGTTCCGGATCCTCCGGTGCGCGCCCGCGCCCTTCGACCCGGTCGACGCGCTCGTCTGGGCGAAGCTCATGGCCTGGGACCTGGGCGGCAATGCGCGCGACGAGATCGCGCGCGTCCGGCTCGCCGCGGCGGTGGGGGAGGAGAGGGCCGCGGAGCTGCTGCCGCCGGTCCCGCCGGACTTCACGATCCTCCAGGACGGCGAGTGGAAGATGCCGGCGGTCCGTTCCGCCTCTTCTCGTGTCCCGAGTCCCGTGTCCCGTGTCCCGGCCCTTCTCTTCGCTCGCCTCGACGCTGCCTTCGCCCACGCCGGCGCCCGCGGCGACGACGGCGGCATGGGCAGCAACTCCTGGGTCGTCGCGGGCTCACGCACGACGACCGGCAAGCCGATCCTCGCGAACGACCCGCACCTCGGCCTGCGCACGCCCTCGGTGTGGTATCTCGCGCGGCTCGTCTCGCCGGGCTGGTCCGTCACGGGCGCCACGCTCCCGGGCCTGCCCGGCGTGGTCATCGGGCGCAACGACCGGATCGCCTGGGCGCTCACCAGCCTCGAGCCCGACGTCGAGGATCTGTTCGTCGAGGACGTCGACCCGGCCGACCCCGGCCGCTACCGCTGGAAGGGGGAGTGGCGGCGTTTCGACGTTCGGCGCGAGACGATCCGCGTCCGCGGCGGAAAAGACGTGGAGCTCCTCGTCCGGACGTCGGTTCACGGCCCGATCGTCACCGACGTCCTGGAGGGCGCCCGGACTCTCGGCGCCGCGGTCGCGTTCCGCTGGACGGCGCTCGACGAGAGCGATCGCACCGCGGAGGCGATCGACGGGATCGACCACGCGCGGAACTGGGAGGAGTTCGTCGCGGCCGTGCGGCTCTTTCTCGCCCCGGCGCAGAACTTCCTCTACGCCGACGTGGACGGCCACATCGGCTACACGGCGTCGGGGGCGATCCCGATCCGTCCGCGCGCGGACGGTCTCCGCCCGGTGGCCGGATCGGGGGAGGACGACTGGTCGGGGTACGTGCCGTTCGACGAGCTGCCCCGGACGCTCGATCCGCCGCGCGGATA
>JBKPMI010000252.1:0-12055 GCA_046732075.1 Acidobacteriota bacterium
GGACCCAGCCGGGCACGATTCTCGGCACCGTCGGCTACATGTCGCCCGAGCAGGTCCGGGGGCGGAGCGCCGACAACCGGTCGGACATTTTTTCTTTTGGCGCCGTCTTCTACGAGATGCTCGCGGGACGGCGCGCGTTTCGGGCTGACTCGGCGGTGGAAACAATGAACGCGATCCTCACGGAAGAGCCGCCGGACATCGGGACGTCCGCGGCTCGGGCGATGCCGCCGGGCCTCGATCGCATCGTGCGGAGGTGCCTGGAGAAGGATCCGCCGCAGCGGTTCCAGAGCGCGCGGGATCTCGGTTTCGCGATCGAGGCGCTGTCGGGCGGCGCTGCAGAGAGCGCCGGAGACCCGGCGGAGGGACGACGGTCGATCGCGGTCCTGCTCTTCAAGGACCTGGCGCGGGATCCGGCCAACGCGCACCTCGGCCTGGGTCTCGCGGACGCCACGATCACCGAGCTCGCGACGGTCAAGTCGCTCCTCGTTCGCCCGACCGCGGCGATTCTCCGGTACCAGGAACGCGCGGTGGACCCGCAGGTCGCGGGCCGGGAGCTGAACGTGGACGCCGTCGTGGACGCGAGCTTCCAGCGGTCGGGCTCCCGTCTGCGGGTCACGGTTCAGCTCGTCCGCACGTCCGACGGTCGATCGCTCTGGGGCTCGAAGATCGACACGTCCCTGGACGACATCTTCGAGATGCAGGACCAGGTCTCCCGCAGGATCGCCGAGGCCCTCGAAATCGAGCTGACGCCCTCGGAAGAGCGGCGGCTCGCGCGAACGGAGCGGCCCGTCGGCGCGGCCTACGAGCTCTACCTGAAGGGGCGCGCTCACCTCTTCCGGAGCACCCTCGAGGACGTCAACGCGTCGATCGAGCTCTTCGAGCAGGCGCGCGATCTCGATCCCCGCTTCGCGCTCGCCTGGGCCGGCCTTTCGGCCGCCTACCTCGCGATGTCCCTCATGTTCGAGCCCGAAGGCGACTGGCAGGCGCGAGCCGAAGAGGCCTGCCGGAAGGCGCTCTCGATCGATCCTCAGCTTCCGGAGGGGCGGTACCTGCGCGGTGGCCTCCTCTGGAGTCCGCGTGGCGGCTTCGATCACGGCGGCGCGATCCGCGAGCTCGTTGCGGCAATCTCCGGGCGTCCCGGTCTCTCCGAGGCGCACGGCCGGCTGTCCCTCGTTCTCGACCACGTCTCGAGTTTCGAGGAGTCGCTTCGCGCTTCCGGCCAGGCCCTGGCGATCGACCCGCAGGACGGCTACTCCACGGTGCATCTCGGCCTCACGAACTGGCATCTCGGGAACTACGAGAGGGCGCTCGCGTACTCCGAGATGGGAGCGCGCCTGTCCCCATCCGCCTGGGTCTACCACCAGAGCGCGCACATCCTCGTTCGCCTCGGCCGCCGGGATGAAGCGGCCGCGCTGGTGGAGAAAACCTGCCGCCAGTTCCCCAACGACGTTCTGTTCTTCCCGATCCGCGGCGTCATCGCGGCGTCCGAGGGGGATGCGACCCGGGCGCGACAGGAAATCCGGCTCACGATCCAGAACCAGAAGTCGTTCATTCACTACCATCACGCCCAGTACGACATCGCGTGCATCCACGCGCTGCTCGGGGAGAAGGACGAGGCGCTCCGCTGGCTGACGGACGCGGCTCACAATGGATTTCCGTGCTACCGCTTCTTCGAGATCGATCCGGTCCTCGAGTCGATCCGCGGGGAGGAGGCGTTTCGCGCCCTGATGTCCGAGCTCCGGGAGGAGTGCGCCGGCTACCGGCGCCTGTACGAAGAGTTGCGCCGCTCGGCGAGCGGTTCGGCCGGGAGCGCGGCGTGAAGCCTGGCCGCATTGCCGTCGCGGCGTTCGCCCTGGCGCTCGCGGCGGCGCTCCAGGCGGCCGGTTCCGCGACCGCCGGTTCCCCGGAGCCGCTCCCGATTCCGGGCGGCGATGCGGGGATCGGCTTCGACGACCTCCGCTTCGCGCCGCGGCTGGACCGTGTTCTCGTGCCGGCGGGCCGCGCCGGCATCCTCGCGCTCGTCGACCCGCGGTCGCGCGCAATCACGGCCGTGCCCGGCTTCTCGAAGGTCGCCGCGTGGGGCGGTGGCCACGACCAGTCCGTGACGTCGGCGGACGAAGGCGACGGCGTTCTCTTCGCGACCGACCGGACGTCGCGCGAGCTCGTGGTCGTGGAATCGCAGCGCGGCAACGTGCTCTCCCGAGTTCGCCTGGGCGGCGGTCCGGACTACGTGCGCTGGATCGCGCCGACCCGTGAGATCTGGGTGACGGAGCCGGATGCCGAGCGGATCGAGGTCTTCCGTCTGCCGAAAAACGCGAAGGAGCCCGCTGCCGCAGGCGCGATCCCCGTTCCGGGTGGCCCGGAGTCCCTGGTGATCGACGCGCGCCGGCATCGCGCGTACACGAACCTCTGGAAAGGGAAGACGGTCGCGGTCGACCTGTCGACCCGCGCCGCGGGGACGCCCTTCGACAACGGCTGCACCGGAAGCCGCGGCCTCGCCCTGGACGAATCTCGCGGGCTGCTCTTCGTGGGGTGCGGAGAGGGAGGAGCGACGGCGCTCGACGTCGCCGCTGGCGGGCGCATCCGGGGACGAATCTCCGTCGGAGCCGGAGTCGACGTCGTCGACTTCGATCCCGCGCGCTCGCACCTGTACGTTCCGTCCGGGAAGACGTCCACGCTGTCGATCCTGGGTGTGTCGCGCACGGGCGAGCTCCGGCTCCTCTCGACGCTCCCCGCGGCCGCCGGCTCGCACTGCGTCGTCGCCGACCACCGGGGTGGCGTCTACGTCTGCGATCCGAAGGGCGGCCGCCTGCTCGTCTATCGCGACGCCCTTCCGCCCGGAGATCGCTGAGCCCGCCTCGGCCGATGGAGCCCGCCCGCGGCCGCGCCGCCCGCCTCTCCGACTATCTCGGGCTCGAACGCAACGTCGTCGCGGTCGCCGTGGCGATGTTCCTTCTCGGCCTCGGCGAGAACCTGTGGAAGAGCTTCCTGCCGAAGTACCTGCAGGCGCTGGGCGCGCCGGTGCTCGCGGTCGGTCTCTTCGGCACGGTGCGCGACTTCCTCGACGGCGCGTACCAGTACCCGGGCGGGTGGATCGCGGACCGGTACGGCCGGAGGCGGGCGCTCCTCCTCTTCGTCGGCCTCGCGACGATCGGCTACGTCATCTACGCCCTCGCGCCATCGTGGCCGTACGTTCTTTTCGGTCTCGTCTTCGGCATGGCGTGGACGAGCATGGCGAGCCCGACGCTCTTTGCGGTGGTCGGGGACGCGTTGCCGCGCGAGCGCCGCGCCATCGGGTTCACCGTCCAGGCGACGCTGAAGCGTCTCCCGATCCTCGTCGCACCGACCCTCGGCGGGCTCGCGATTGCCGCGTACGGTGTGCGGGACGGCGTGCGGCTGGGGCTCGTGATCACGATCGCGCTCGCGCTCGTGACGCTCGCGGTGGTCGCGCGGGTCCGGATCCCGCTCGTCCGGGAGACGTCGCCGACCGGGATCCGCGGCGTGTGGCGGTCGCTCCCGAAGCCGCTGCAGTGGCTCCTCGTCTCGGACATCTTCATCCGGACGTGCGAAGGGCTCGTCGACGTGTTCCTCGTGATCTACGCGACGAGCGTGCTCGGAGTCAGTGCGCCGCAGTACGGCTCCCTGATCGCGATCCAGATGGCGACGTCGATCCTCGTCTACGTCCCCGCCTCGAAGATCGCGGACCGCACGGGCCGGAAGCCCTTCGTCATCGCGACGTTCCTCTGCTTCGCGGCGTTCCCGGTGGCCGTGATCCTCTCGAAGAGTTTCCTCGGGCTCGTCGCCGCCTTCGTCGTGGGCGGCCTCCGCGAGCTCGGCGAGCCGGCCCGCAAGGCCATGATCGTGGACCTCGCGCGCCCCGATATCCGCGCGCGGTCGATCGGCCTGTACTACCTCCTCCGCAGCTCGGCAATCGCTCCGGCCGCGTTCGTCGGCGGCCTGCTGTGGAAGGTCGCGCCCTCCGTTCCGTTCGTGGCGGCGGGCGCCGTGGGGCTCGCGGGCGTGGTGCTCTTCGCGCTCACGGTGGACGAGCGGTACGCGGGGTGACGGTGGTGGAACCGCCGGACCGGCGTCCGGGGGAGACTCAGAACTCGATCTCGCAGGCCACCCGGAGAAACGAATTCTTCTCGCCAGCAAAGTTCCGGCCGCCGCCTGCTTTGAGATATGCCTCGGGCGAAAGGCGGTACCAGACCTGTGGAATGACCACGCTCTCGCTCTCGAGCGCGACCTCGCGGCGGAGTTCCACTCCCGCGCTCCAGTGGCCGAAGGCTGGCGAACGGAGGCCGGCCGCACCCTCGAACGCGGAGCGGCCGCGGCCGCCGATCACGATCACATAAAAGAGATTCACCGTAGCGTTCCAGCCGTCGAAGTCACGGGACAGAACGACACGGGGCTCGAGAAGGCGGTGCGTCCCGCCTTCCGGGTCGCGGCGGATCTCGAATTCGAGGGAAACCGCCGGGTCCACGAAGTAACGGCCTTCCTCGCCGAAGCGATGGCGCAGCTCGAGAAACCCCTGAGAGAAAGCGAAGGGTCCCCCGGATCGCTGAAGCCACCTCGCCGAGACGTCGGCCATCCAGTGATTCGTCAGGCCGTACTCGACCCCGAGGGTGTGCAGCAGTCCCCGGGGTCCATCCTGGGCGTCGAGCCAGTACTCGAGCTCGAGTTCTCGAGAGTCCAGAGTGACGAAGACGAAGGTGTCCCCCAGGTAGTCGTCTTTGTGAGCGAGGAGCGCGGCGGGGAGGAGCCACAGGATCGCTCCCAGGGCGTATCCGCACGCTCTCTGGATTTTCATTCTTCGAACGAATCTTAGCGGGGGCGAGGTTGAGGGGTCTGTCCGCCTCGGGTCGGGATGCTAGAGTTTGCGCGAAAGGTTTACTCGAACGTCCGATCCCCCTGACTGATCCAGCCCGGCGCGTGCCGCCCGGCCGGGTCGTGATGCGTCCAGTGGACGATTCCGCCCCTGGGGTTCCAGACGTACTCGCCCCGGAATGACAGCGCGTCACCGACCTCGAGCGGAGACACCCGGCCCGCCACGTCGACGGCGTGCGCGATCAGGACGGTCGTTCCGGTCTCGAGGCGAACGATGAATCGTTGGTGCCGGCTGCCCGCAGTGTCGTCCGGCAGGATCCTCACGACCGTTCCCCGTCCCTCGACGGGGACGCCGCTCCGCCGGTTTTCGAACGCCCGGGTGACCGACGAGCTGTCCGCCGGGACGGGCGCGCGACTGTCCGCGACCGGATGCCGCGCGCGCGCGATGTAGAGGAGACCTCCCACGAGGACGGCCGTGACCAGCAGAATTCCGAAAAGTTTCCGCACGGCCGACCAGTCTGGCCGAAATGCGGGGCCACTGTCACGGATCTTGCTGTGTCTGCCTTCGGCCGCCGTATCGTGCGGCCGGAGAGAGGTAACCATGAGCAAGAGAATGATCGGAATCGCGGCGGCGGCCTGCTTCCTCGTCGGATCGGCTGGGGCCTTCGCGCAGACGACCGTGCACACGGAAAGCAAGACGAAGCAGACGGGACCCGGTCCCGACACGAAGGTGAAAACCGAAAGCGTCGTCGGCACGGTCAAGGAGTACGAGGCCGGCAAGAAGATCAAGGTCTCCGGGCCCAACGACAAGGTCTACTCGTTCGACCTGGACGAGGCCGTGCAGGTCGACGGCGCCGTCACCGTGGGACAGATGGCGAAGGTCGAGTGGACGAAGGTGAATGGGCAGCAGAAGGTCACGGTCATCGCGCCGTTCGCGCTGGGCCTCCGGTCTTCCACCGTGAAGTCGCCGAAGACGATGCCGGCCGCGGGCCACGACCTGCACATGAAGTCCGAGACGACCACGCATCAGCCCGGCCCGAACGTGAAGACGAAGACCGAGGTCGTCGTCGGCACGGTCAAGGAGTTCGAGGCCGGGAAGAAAATCAAGGTCACGGGGCCCAACGACAAGGACTACTCGTTCGACCTCGACGGGGCCGTGACGATGAATGGTGTCGTCGCCGTGGGCCAGCGCGTGAAGGTCGAGTACACGAAGGGCGACCTCGGCAACCACGTGACCGTGGTCTCCCTCGTGAAGAAGTAGCGACCCGCGGTCAGCTCAGAACTGAGAGCTTCGTGTTGCCCAGCCGCTCCGCCGCCCGGCGGAGCGTGGCTTCCTTCTTGGCGAAGTTGAAGCGGGCGCGGGTCCGGCCGCCGCCGGTTGCGTAGAAGCTGGAGCCGGGCACCGCGATGACCCCCGCGCGACGCGCGAGGAACTCCACGAACGCCCGGTCGTCGCGCCACCCCAGGTCGCGCGCGTCCGCCATCACGTAGTAGGCGCCCTGCGGCGGCGTGAAGCGGAGGCCTGCGCTCTCGAGCCCCCGCAGGAGGATCGCCCGCCTCGCCGCGTAAGCCCGTCGAAGCCGGTCGTAATAGGCGGCCGGCAGCGCGAGCGCGGCGCGGCCGGCCTCCTGGAACGGCGCGGGCGCGCAGATCGTCAGGTAGTCGTGCGCTTTCCGGATCCGCGCCGTGAGCGGCGCCGCCGCGACCGCCCAGCCGACCCGCCAGCCCGTGACGGCGTAGCTTTTTCCGAGTCCAGAGAGCGTGACGGTGCGGTCCTCCATCCCGGGCAGCGAGGCCAGCGAGACGTGCCGGTTGCCGTCGTACCAGATGTGCTCGTAGATCTCGTCGACGACCGCGATGACGCCGGAGCGCGCGCAGATCCGCCCGATCTCCCCGAGCTCCTCGCGCGTCAACACGCGGCCGGACGGGTTGCCCGGCGTGTTCACGAGCAGGAGGCGGGTCTTTCGGTTCACCGCCTTCTTCAGGGCGTCGAGGTCGAGCGAGTAGTCCGGCTCGCGGAGCGGGACGAAGCGGGGATGCACTCCGGCGAGCACGCACGCCGGGCGGGAGTTTTCGTACCACGGCTCGAAGACGATCGCCTCGTCGCCGGGATCGGTCAGCGCGAGGATCGTGGCCATCGCGGCCTCCGACACGCCGCAGGTGATCGTCACCTCCGTCTCGGGGTCCGGGCACATGTCGTTCCACCGGGCGTATTTCCGGGCCACGGCGCGGCGAAAGCTCTCGGAGCCCCACGTGAAGGAGTACTGGTGGTGCTCCGGCCGCGCGATCGCCCGGCGGAGCGCCGCGAGCACCTCCGGCGGCGGCTCGAAGTCCGGCAGGCCCTGCGCGAGGTTGATCCCACCGACTTCCGCGCCGAACCGGCTCATCTCGCGGATGACCGACTCGTCGAACGCCTCGGTGCGCCGCGCGAGCGGCTTCGGCCGGCGGACCGCGACCCGCGGGCGCCGGGGCGGGGAGGACTTCCTTCTCGCCATTAGACTCCGCGTCAGTATCCCCTACGAAAGAGTCGTGACGACCGCCCGATGACGAAGACGAACAACTCCGCGGGCCTGCACCGGACGCTCTCGCTCGTCGAGTACTTCACGTTCGGTTTCGGGACCATGGTGGGCGTGGGCTGGGTCGTCCTCATGGACGACTGGCTGAAGCGCGGAGGTCCGGGCGGGGCGGCGCTCGGTTTCCTGGTCGGGGGCGTTCTCCTCCTCCCGATCGCGCGGACGTACGGCCGGCTCGTGGCGCGATTCCCGGACGCGGGAGGCGAGATCGCGTACGCCGAGCGCGTTTTCCCGGCGCCCGCCGCGTTCGGGGCCGCGTGGACCATGGTCCTGTCGTACGCCATCGTCTGCCCCTGGGAGGCCGTCGCGATCGGGAACCTCCTCTCCCGCGTGTTCCCGGCGCTGAACTCCACGCCGCTCTACGAGGTCGCGGGGCGGACCATCTACCTGCCGCGCCTGATTCTCGGTCTCGCGTTGACCGCCGGGATCGCGTGGATCAACTCGCGGGGCATGCGTTTCTCCGGCGTCTTCCAGGACTTCGCGACGTTCGGCCTCCTCGCGCTCTTCGTCCTGTTCGTCGCGCTCGCGTTCGCCCGGGGCAGCGCGGCGAACCTGCCGCCGCTCTTTTCCCACGGGGGCTCCGGCGGCGCCGCGCTCTCGATCTTCCTGGTACTCCAGATCGTGCCGTACTTCATGACGGGGTTCGAGTCGGTCGGCAAGGAGTCGGAGGAGGCGCGCCCCGGCTTCCAGGTGGAGCGTTTCGGCCGCGCGATCACGCTCGCCGCGGTCTGCGGGTTTCTCTTCTACACGACCGTCGTCGTCGCGGTCGCCTGGATCTTTCCGTGGCGCGACCTCGTCGCGGGCGGTCTCGGCACCGAGGCCGCCTTCGCGCGGGCGTTCGGGTCGCCTTTTCTCGCGCGCCTCGTGGTCTTCGCGGCATTCCTCTCGCTCGTGAAGATCTTCAACGGCAACTTCGTCGCCGCGACCCGCATGCTCTACGGGATCGCGCGGCGCGGTCTCGTCCACCCCGGACTGGCGCGGATCGACACCCGGCGCGGGACCCCCCGGAACGCCATTCTGTTGATGGCAGTGCTCTCCGCTGCCGGCGCTTTCACCGGCGACGCGCTCCTCGTGCCGATCTCGGAGGTCGGCTCGCTCGCGGTCGGCGTCGGGTGGCTCTCGAGCTGCGTCGCGTACCTCGCGATGTCGCGCCGCGGTGGCGCGGAGGACGGGGCGCGCGGGCGGTTCCTGGCCACCTCCGGCGCCGTCGTCGCGGCCGCGATCGTGCTGATGAAGGTGGTTCCCACGGCGCCCGGGAGCTTCACGCGGTGGGAGTGGATCGCGTTCGCCGCCTGGTCCGCGCTCGGTTTTCTCTTCTGGGTGACCCGGAAAAGGAGCACGCCCGCCGCCCGCGTCGCCTGACGTCGAAAGAGGACACCGGGGGTGTGGCACCCGATTGGCAGAACGGGACTCCGTGCGGACCTCGGTTCTCTCCCGGATCGCGCGCGGCGGGATCGTCCTCGCCGCGCTCGTGGCGCTGACGTCCGTCGGGAATGGACAAGTCGCGCGCGCGCCGGTGGTGCCGCGGAGTGCGCCGCGCTTCAACCGGCTCGCGAACGCTGCCCTCGTGCGGGAGGCCGCGGCAGAGAACGCGCCGCTGCCCCAGTTCATCGTCGTGAGCGGCGCTTCGAACGCTTCGCCGATCGAGCTCGCGACCCCGATCCCGCACGGCTTCGAGACCGGAGACCGCGTGAGCGTCAAGGGAGTCCTCGGGAACACCGCCGCGAACGGCTGGTGGACGATCACGGTCCGGACCCCGTCGACGTTCACGCTCGACGGCTCCAGCGGGAACGGCGCATGGGCCGGAGGCGGATCGATTTTTCCGGCGGACGGGCAGCCGGCGCCGCCGGGGCCGTCGGAGGACGCCGGAGAGCCCGGGTGGACGCCGTGGTTTTCCACCGCGGCCTCCATTCCGCCCTCCGAGTACTTCCGCTTCGACGGCGGACAGCCGACCGGCGAGATCTACTCGTTTCCGCTCCTGCCCACGATGCCCGAGCCCACCCCCGTGACGAGCTTCGCGTCCCAGGAAATCGACGGGTCGCACTTCCGTCCGGGCGAGCACCTCTGCCTCTCGGTCGACGCGAAGGTCGCGGGCCCCGCGAGCGACCGCCAGAAGCTCACGCTTCTCGTGACGGCCGCGTTCAACACCGCGCGCGTCTACCGCATCAGCTTTCCGGGATCGCAGCTCACCGACCAGTACCGGCGCTACTCCCTCTGCTTCGCGCTCGACGCCAACGCTGTCACGGACCCGGGTCTCGTGCGCGTGGAGTTCCTAAACGAGATGGCTCCGAACGCCGTGCCGCAGGCCATGTTCTGGACCCGGCCCATGCTTTCGGAAGGGTTCGACCCGGCGCCCTGGACCCCGCTCGTCGAGCCGGCGCCGCGGAAGCACCCGTTCTACGAATGAGTGAATTCGGAGCCGGGTGCAGGGCCGTAGGCCCTGTCCCCGGGACTTGCTCTTGGAAGGGTTCTTGCTCTCTCCCGGGGCGTGGAGGAAATCGTGAGAAAAAGCCGCAACCCCTGGTTTCTGGCGATCGCCTTGCTTCCGCTCTTCGCGGCGGGCTGCGGAACGACCTATTCGTCGGCGCCTCCGGAGTACCCCCGCGGCGACGTGGAGGGCTCCCGGTACGAGACGATGCGCGGCCTCGCGACCCGGCTCGTCAACCGCCTCGAGGCGACTCGAGAAGAGCTCCGCGCGACCCGGAACCGCGAGGCGGACACACCCCTGTTCGCGGACCTGCTCGACCGGGCGCGTCGTTTCCGCGACAAGTTGGAAGACACCTCCAACCCGCCGCGGTACGTCCGCGCCGACGTGGACGAGATCGATCGCCTGGCGCGCCAGTACGACGCTGAGACCCGCAACGTCTCGGCGTCCACGCGCGCCGTGCAGACGTGGACGGGGGCGCAACGCGTGATCGACCGGATGCAGAGGCTCCTCGCCGGCGCCGACGTCGACATCCCGCCGGACGACGACACGACTCCATATCCGACGGGTCCGGGGAATCCGACCTATCCGCCGTATCCGCCCTATCCCGGCGGCGACACGTCGCCGTCCGGCTCCGTTCTCTCCGGTACCGCTCTCGACGACGTTCGCCGCGCGGCCCACGAGGTCGTGGTGCGGGCGACGCTCGCGCGCGACAACGCGGACCGCGCCGGAGCGACTTACGGCGACTCCGACCGGCGGCTGCTCGCAGACCTTTCTTACTTCGCCTCGGGCGCGCGGGAGCTCGAGAACCGGACGAACGCGGAGACGGGTGTGGATCGCCGGGATCTTCGCCCCTTCGTCGAGCGGCTGATGGAAGACGCGCGCCGCATCGACACCTCGCTGCGTGGCTCCGGGCTGTACTCCCGCGCCGGCAGCGACTGGACGGAGGTCATGCGGCTCCTCCAGGCGCTGGCGGATCGGACGCGTTAGCGCCGTATCGACGCGGGAACGTCGCCGGTCCCGGGTGATAAGAAGAGGCGTCATGAAGCTTCCGGCGCCGCGCGGCCGCCTGGCCGTGGCGATCACCCTCCTTTGCGTGGCGGCGCTCCTGTGGACGATCCGGCTGCGCGCGCAGAACGTGCAGCTCGGGAGCGTGAAGCTCCCGGCCGGCTTCGAGATCCGCATCTACGCGCGCGTCCCTCAGGCGCGCCAGATGGCGCTGTCCCCGGACGGAACGCTCTTCGTGGGGACGCGCGAGGAGGGCAAGGTCTTCGCCGTCAAGGACGGTTCCGGCGGGCCGGGAGCGATCGTCGAGATCGCGCGCGGCCTGGACATGCCGAACGGCGTCGCGATCCGCGACGGGGCGCTCTACGTCGCCGAGGTCTCTCGCGTCTGGCGGTACGACGCGATCGAGTCGCACCTCGCGAACCCGCCGAAGCCCGTTCTCGTGCGCGAGTTCCCGAAGGACCACCATCACGGCTGGAAGTTCATCGCCTTCGGACCCGACGGGCTGCTGTACGTCCCGGTCGGCGCGCCGTGCAACATCTGCCAGCCCGAGCCGATGTATGCCGCGATTCACCGAATGCGGCCGGACGGGTCGGGCTTCGAGACGTTCGCCCGCGGAATCCGCAACACCGTCGGCTTCGACTGGCAGCCCGGGACGAAGGACCTGTGGTTCACGGACAACGGGCGCGACATGCTGGGCGACGAGGTCCCGCCGGACGAGCTCGACCGCGCGCCGCGCCCCGGGATGGACTTCGGGTATCCGACGTGCCACGGCCGGAACGTCTCGGATCCGGAGCTCGGCCGGCGCCGGCCGTGCTCGGCGACGACGCCCCCGGCGGTGGAGCTCGGACCCCATGTCGCGGCCCTCGGCATGCGCTTCTACACGGGCAAAGCGTTTCCCGAGAAGTACCGGCAGGGGATCTTCATCGCTGAGCACGGCTCCTGGAACCGGAGCCACAAGATTGGGTATCGGGTGACGTTCGTCCCGATCAGGAACGGCGATCCCGCGGGCTACGAGACATTCGCCGAGGGTTGGCTCCAGGGGGAGCGCCCGTGGGGACGCCCCGTGGACGTCCTCGTGATGCCGGACGGCTCGATGCTGGTGTCCGACGACTACGCCGGGGTGATCTACCGGATCACGTATCGCGGGTAGCCGCGGTCCAGCCGGAGAGACGCGATACATCTCGATCGCTTGTAGAAATTTTTCGGAGTCTCCCTCTCGATC
>JBKPMI010000253.1:0-15268 GCA_046732075.1 Acidobacteriota bacterium
AGGTCCCGGCCCCGGTACGCGCCGAGAAGGAGCGACCCGAAGTGGCTGCGCGCCCCGGCGGGCATCGTGTACCCGCCGATGACGAACTCCTCCTCCTGCTTGATCTTGACCTTCAGCCACCGCGTGCTCCGCCCCTCCACGTACGGCGCCGTGGGGTCCTTCCCAATCACTCCCTCCCAACCTTTCTTCTCCGCCGTCCGGTACGCCGCGAGCCCGTTGGATTCGAGCCGGCGCGACGGCAGCAGGTGGTCGGTGTCGCCGATCGCTGCCTCGAGCGCGGCCCGCCGCGTCGGCAGCGCCTCGCCGCGGAAGTCCCGGCCGTTGCGATAGAGGCAGTCGAAGACGGCGTAGACGTACGGGACGTCCCCCTGCTGGAGGAGCTGGAACCGGGAGACGAGCCTTCGGTCGAAGGCCACGGCCTCGCCGTCTAAGAGCAGCGTGCGATCGGGCAGCGTCGCAATCGCGGCCGCGATGTCGGAGAAGGACTCCGTCCGGTCCTTCGCGTTGCGCGAATAGAGGGTGACTCGGGGTCCCTCCTTGTACGCGAGGATCCGATAGCCGTCGTATTTCTCCTCGTACACCCAGCCGGCGTGGTGAAACGGCTGCGCGACGAGCGTCGCCAGCATCGGGCGCGCCCGGAAGGGGATCCGGTTCGAGGAGGTCCGCGCCTTTCGGGCCGGCGGTGTCAAGGTCGGTTCGAGTGCCAGACCGCTTTGCGGCGGCCGCGCTTCCGCGGGGCGAGGAGCTCCGGCTCCTTCAGCAGCTTCTTGATGAGCGACGGCGGATCACCGCTCGCCGCCTTGACGATGTCTCCGCCCTCGTCGCGCGCAATCTCGGCGAGGATCCTCTTTGACTCGACCGAGCGCGGCTCTTTCTCGGCGATGTCAGTTTTCGAGGCGAATTCGTCCCGGTGCTTGATCAGCAGCCACGGCGGACGGCCGCCCTCGCGCCCCCGGATCCGGACGAGGACCCAGGAGCCGTGCAGCTTTTGCCCGTCGAGGGAGAACTTCAGGTCGCCCTTCTGGAGTGCCGCATCGACGTCCGGAGACTCCGGCGTCCACGTCCCGTTGTCCCAGATCATCACGGTTCCGCCGCCGTACTCCCCCTCGGGGATGATCCCCTCGAACTTCGCGTACTCGATGGGATGGTCCTCGGTCGGCATCGCCATCCGTTTGACCGACGGATCGAGCGACGGCCCTTTCGGGACGGCCCACGAGAGCAGGACCCCCTTCCACTCCAGCCGGAAGTCGTAGTGCAGCGCGGTCGCGCGGTGTTTCTGGATGACGTACGAGAGCCTCTTCGCCCGCGGCCGTGCCTTCTTCCCGCCGGCGGGCTCCGCGGTGACGTCGAACCTTCTCTTGCGGCGGTACTCGGTCAGACCCATCGCAGACCTCCGGTGCAATCGAAATGCCCCGAATCGCGGGACAGTCTATAAACTGTTGTGAGTGCTCGACATCCTGAAGTGGGTGCTCGCCGTGGAAATTCTCGGCCTGGCGGTCGTGCCGTCGCTGCGAGCGTTTTTCGGCAACCGCCGCGACGCGGCTCTCCTGTCGCGGCCGCTGGGCCTCGTGCTCGCCGGCTGGCTCGCGTGGGCGCTGGCGCTCGCGACGCCACTCGGTTTTTCCCGGGGAGCGATCGTATTGTCGATCATCCTGGTCGCGGGTCTGTCGTACGGCATCCAGCGGCGTCGGCCCAACGCGACCGGCGGTTTCTGGGGAAACGAGGAGAACCGCGGCGCGCTCTTTTTCTGGGCGCCGGCGGCCGTCTTTCTGGTCGTCCGGGCGGCGGTTCCGGAGATCCTGGGCGCCGAGAAGTTCATGGACCTCGCGTTCCTGAACTCCCTCACCCGATGGACCGCGATGCCGCCGCTCGACCCGTGGATGTCGCCGAAGACCATCAACTACTACTACTGGGGCTATCAGATGGCCGCGACGGTCACCAAGGCCGCCGGCGTGAATCCCTTCGTGGCCTACAACCTGGCGATCGCCACTTTCGCCGGCTACTCCTTCGCGGCCGCGGCCTGCCTCGGGTTCCGCCTGACCCGCGGGAGGACGTCCGCCGCGATCGGCGCCGGCTTCGTCAGCGTCTTCGCCGGCAACCTGACCGGCGCGTTCGACGCGGCGGCGCGGCCGTTCGCCCGGGACTTCGACTACTGGCACGCCTCGCGCGTCATCGGGGCCGGGGACACGATCAACGAGTTCCCGTTCTTCACCTTCTTCCACGCGGACCTGCACTCGCACCTCCTCGCGTATCCCTTCTTCCTCGCGGCCTTTGCGGTGGCGGATCGCTGGATCGAGGCCGGGCCGCTTTCCCCTGCCGCCGGGAAGCCGGACCGGCGGAGCCGCCTGACGGGGGCCGGGTCATTCCTCCTCGTGGCGCTCGTGGCTGCGACCGCCACCGCGGCGAACTTCTGGAACGCGCCGGCCGTCGCCGTCCTGCTCGTCTTCGCGGGCGCGGCCCGCAGCACCCGCGGCGAAGGGCTTCCGGGGCTCGGAGCTTTTCTCCGGGGAGCGCTGACCGGCGGCCTCGCGGTCGTGGCGTCGCTCCTCCTGATCCTTCCCTACCGCAGCTCCTACCACCTTCCGAACGACGGGATCGGGCGGACCCATGCGGTCTCGGGGGTCTTCGAGCTCCTCGGCGGCTGGGGAATCCTCTTCGCCGTGGCCGGCGCCGGCCTCGTCTGGGCGGCCCGGGAGGAGACCGAGGAAGGACGGCGCCGGCGGGACTTCAGTTTCGCGGTGGCGGCGGCGGTCTCGGTGGCGGCCGCTTTCACGAAGAAGGCGCCGGCGCTCGCCCCACTTCTCTTTCTCGGCTTCCTTTCGGCGCTCGCCGGGTGGAGGGCGCTCCGGCGCGATCGCGATCGGGAAGGCCTCTTTGCGGCGTTCCTCTGCCTGCTCGGAGTCGCGATCATCGCGGGTTGCGAGCTCGTCTACGTGAAGGACTCCTACGGCGACCAGCTTCACCGGATGAACACGGTGTTCAAGTTCTACCACCAGGCCTGGCCGTTGCTCGGGATCGGCGCCGTCGTTTTTGCCGACCGCGCCTGGCTCGCCGCGAGGCGGTCCCGGCCGGCTCTCGCCGCGCTCCTCGTCGCGGCGACGTTCGCGGCGCTCCTCTATCCGACGACGGCGATCGTGTCCCGGCTGCGCCAGAACGACGGTCCGCTCTCGCTCGACGCCCGGAAGGCTCTCGGCCGGCGGAATCCGGCCGACCTCGCCGCGATCGAGTGGCTCGAGAAGAACGCGCCGCCGGGCTCCGTGGTGCTCGAGGCGACCGGCAACCCGTACACGGAGTACGCGCGGATCGCGTCGCACACCGGGATTCCGACGGTGATGGGCTGGGGCAACCACGAGGGACTCTGGCGCTCGAACCCGCCCGACGTCCCCGCCCGGATCGAGGACGTGCGGAGTTTCTACTCGTCGGGCGACCCGGCGGTCGCGCGCGGCATCCTCGACAAGCACCACGTCACGCTCGTCGTCCTGGGCGACCTCGAACGGTCGACGTACGCGAACGCGTCCCGGATTTCGGAGTTCCCCTTCCTCCAACCGGCTCACGGGAGCGGGACGGCCACTGCCGTCTACCGCGTGGTGCCGGGCCGATGACCGCCGCCCCCCGCAGCGCGGCGATGACCGGGCCGCGTCCCATGCGCGTCCTCATGGTCCTGACCTACTACTACCCGCACTGGACGGGCCTGACGGCGTACGCGCGCCGGCTCGCCGAGGGCCTGGCGCGGCGGGGCCACTCCGTGACGGTCCTCGCCTCCCGTCACGATCCCGCCCTGCCCCGCGAGGAAATGCGCGAGGGCGTTCGAGTCGTGCGGGTCCCGGTCCTCTTCCGGCTCTCGCGCGGCGTGGTCATGCCGGGGTTTCCGGCCGCTCTCTGGCGGCTCATGCGGGAAGCCGACGTCGTGCAGATCCACACGCCGCTTCTCGAGGCACCCCTCGTGACCTTCTTCGGCCGGCTCCTGCGGCGCCCGGTGGTCTTCACCCACCACGGCGATCTCGTCATGCCGGCCGGGGCGTTCAACCGAACCATCGAGAAGATCGTCACGGCGCTCATGACCGGCGCGCTCGAGATGGCGACCCGCATCACCGTTCACAGCGGAGACTACGGGCGTAACTCGCGATTCCTCTCCCCGTTCCTCTACAAGCTCGACGCGATCTATCCGCCTTCGGATCTTCCGGCGCCGGAGCGGGGCGCGGTCGCCGCCTGGCGCCGCGAGCTCGGGATGGAGAATCGGCCGATCGTCGGCTTCGCGGGCCGATGGGTCGAGGAGAAGGGCTTCGACTACCTGCTGCAGGCGATTCCCCGGGTTCGGGAGAAACTGCCCTCCGCCCACTTCGTGTACGCGGGCGAGCCGAACATCCAGTACGAGGACTTCTTCCGGACGTGCGCGCCCTTCCTCGAGCCGGTCCGCGGTGACGTCACCATGCTCGGCCTGATCACGGATCCGGCGCGCCTCGCGAACTTCTATGCCCTCTGCGACGTCTTCGTCGTCTCCAGCCGCACGGACTGTTTCCCGAGCACCCAGGTCGAGGCGGTGCTCTCCGGAACTCCCCTGGTGACGACCGACATCCCCGGCGCGCGCGAAGTCGTCCAGGTGACACGCATGGGTCTTCTCGTCCCGCCGCGCGACCCGGCCGGCCTGGCAAAGGGGATTCTCGAGGTGCTCGCGAACCGCGAGCGCTACGTCCGTCCTCCGTCCGAGATCCACGGCATCTTCGACATGGAGAAGAGCGTGGGCGAGTACGAGTCGCTCCTCGAAAGGCTCGCGAACGGCATGGTCGCGCCGCCCCCGGCCGCCTGACGCGCGCGATGGCCACCGACCCCGAGAAGCTCGAGCGGCTGCTGCGCAATGAGGCCGACATGGCGGCCGCGAGGCGGGTTCGGGTCGTCCTGGAATACCTGGACGTGCGGCCGGGCGAGCGGGTGCTCGACTGCGGCTGCGGTCTCGGCTGGATCACGCACGTGACCCGGGAGCTGCACGAGTGCCGAATGGACGCCACCGACTTCGACGTCGCGCGGCTCCGGACCGCGCGCCGGGAGGTCGCGGCCGACGTGTCGATCGTCGCGAGCGACGTCCTCCGGCTCCCCTATCCGGGCGATGCGTTCGACAAGGTCATCCTCTCCGAGGTCCTCGAGCACATCGAGGACGATTCCTCGGCGCTGCGCGAGGTCGTGCGGGTCGTGAAGCCCGGCGGCCTCGTGGCGATCACGGTACCCAACCACGATTATCCGTTCCTCTGGGACCCGATCAACTGGACGCGCGAGCGCCTGGGTCTCGCGCCGATCCGCGAGGGAATCTTCGGAGGCCTCTGGACGAACCACGTGCGGCTGTACAGCCGGCGCGCGATCGTGGACCTGGTCGAGAGCTGCGGCCTCACCGTCGAGGCGGTCCGGCAGCACGTGCACGCGTGCTTCCCTTTCGCGCATAACCTCGTCTACGGGGTGGGGATGCGTCTCGTCGAGCGTGGTATTCTCCCGGACGCCGACCGGTTCCGCTACGAGAAGAACGGCAGCTCCCTTTCCCCCATCGACATCGGCCGCAGGATCTTCAGAGCGATCGATCGCCGGAATGACCCGGTCTCGGACGAAGGCAAAACCACGGTCATCTTGAGCGTCAAAGCAAGGAAGCCGTGGAAATGAAGGTCTACCAGCTCTCGAGCGAGACGATCGAGCAGCACCAGTGGCGCGACCCGCTGCTGCGTCACCTGACCAACAAAGTCCTGGACCTCGTCGACGTCACCGGCGGGCACGCACTCGACGTGGGGTGCGGCGCCGCCCGTCTCGTGACCGCGCTCGGGCGCAGCGGCTTCGACGTCGACGGCGTCGACATCGAGGCGCACGTCGTGGAGCAGGCGAAAACGATTGCCGCCGAGGAGGGAGTCCGGGCACGCCTCTTCGTGGCGGACTTCTCGAAGGCCGACCCGCGCTTCCCCGACGAGACTTACGACCTCGTCGTCTGCTCCGAGGTCCTCGAGCACGTCCAGGCGTGGCGCGACGTCGCCGCCAACATCCGGCGGGTGCTGAAGCCCGGAGGTCTATTCGTGCTGACGACCCCCAACGACCCCCGACAATTCTCGATCCTGGACGAGTACGCCGGACACGTCCGGCGATTCACCTGGCAGGAGCTGGAGTCCGGTCTGGGGGGATTCTCCATAGAAAGAGCGTTCACGGTCGGATTCCCCCTGACCCGTTTGCTGCACTGGACCTACACGCGGATCCTCCTCCCGCTCGTTTTCCGCGAACACCGGCCCGAGCAGATGTGGCAGGAGGAGTCCTGGTACCGGCGAGTCGGTTCCGACGCCGCCTACCGCCTTGCACGGTTCGACGATCGGTTCAACGAGTGGAAGCTCGGGACGACCTGGGTCGTGAAGGCGCGAAAGCTCGGGAGCCCGTCCCGATGACCGGAGCGTTTCACCCCCGCGTGTGGGCCGCGCGGGCCTCCGGGATCTTCTCGAGTCGGCCGCGGACGCGACGTCTGCTCCTGATCCTCTTCGCCGTCGGCGCCCTTCTTCGTTTCGTCTCGCTGCGCTGGGACGAGGGTCACCACCTCCATCCGGACGAAAGGTTCATCTCGATGGTCGAGGAGAAGCTTTCGATGCCGGACCGGCTTTCGGACTATTTCGATTCGTCGCGCTCGTCGCTCGACCCGTACAACCGCGGGTACGGCTCCTTCGTCTACGGGACGCTTCCCGTCCTGATCGCGAAGGCCGTCGGTCGGGTGTTCGGCCTCAAGGGCTACGACGGCACGTATCTCGCCGGCCGCGTGCTGTCGGGCCTGTTCGACCTCGCGACCGCGTGGATTGCCTATCTGTTGACGCGACGAATCGCCCCCCGGCTCGGAAGAGGAGCTGCGCTCGCCGCCTCGGCTCTGCTCGTGTTCTGCCCGCTCGCAATCCAGCTCTCCCACTTCTGGGCGGTGGACACGTTCCTCACGACGTTCACGGCGTTGACGCTCCTGGGGACGGTGCGGCACGCCGCGGGTCGCTCATCGATCGGCGAAGACGCCGCGACGGGCATCGCCCTGGGACTCGCGGTCGCCTGCAAGGTGACGGGCCTCGGCCTTTTTCTCCCGGTCGGGGTGGCCTTTCTCGTCCGCGCCCTGAACGGTCCGGCGGACGGCCGGATCCGGCGACTGGCCGCCGGCGCCGCGCGCTTCGTGGTTCTCGCGGCAGCCGCCGCCGTGACGGTGCGGATCGCGCTGCCCCACGCGTTCCTCGGACCGGGCCCGCTCTCGTTCCGGCTCGATCCGCGTTACGTCGACGACCTGAAGCGCCTGGCCGCGCTTTCGAGCAGCGTCGCCGGTTTCCCCCCTTCGCTCCAGTGGGCGGGACGGACCCCGCTCTTCCCGCTCTACAACTTCGTCTTCTGGACGGCCGGCCCGTTCTTCGGGCTGGCGGCGATCGCCGGAATGCTGTGGGCGCCGTTCGCGATCCTCCGGCGCCGGCAGTGGCTGCTCCTGCCGCTCTTTCTCCACGCCGCGTTTCTCGCGGCGTACCACGGCATTTCCCTGGCCAAGACGATCCGCTACTTCTATCCGATCTATCCCGCCCTCGCCGTGATCGCCGCGGTCTTCCTCGCGTCGATGGCGCGCAGCGCGGCGGCACAGCGCCGGAGCGTGTTCCGCTTTCTGCCGGCCGCCGCGGTCGCCGGAACGGCTCTCTGCGGCCTGGCGTTCTCGGCGATCTACCTCCGGCCGCACACGCGGGTCGAGGCGTCGCGCTGGATCTACCGGAACGTCCCGCCGCCCGCGCGTTTCGCCAACGAGTCCTGGGACGACGGGCTGCCCTTCCCGCTTCCGGGCTACGACAACGGCGCCTACTCGGGACCGCAGCTCGACCTGTGGGGCCCGGACGACCGCTCCAAGGTCGATCTCATCGTGAAGACCCTGGAGCAGGCGGATTGGATCGCGGTCACCAGCAACCGCGTCTACGCGAACATCACCCGACTGCCCGCGGTCTTCCCCATGACGACGGCCTACTACCGCGGCCTCTTCGACGGCGGGCTCGGATTCGAGCGTGCCGCGGAGTTCACCTCCTACCCGGCGCTCGGTCCGCTGAAGATCCCGGACGACCGCTCCGAGGAGCAGTTCACGGTCTACGACCACCCCCGGGTGCTGCTCTTCCGAAAAACGGCGCGGTTCTCGCCGCAGCGGGTCCGCAACACGCTGCTGGCAGCGATGCCGCAGACACCGCCGACGATCTTCGAGTGGGAGAAGCAGCCTCGCGGCCGGCGTCCCGTCGGGACGTCGCTCCTGCCGCCGCGGCGGACGGACGTCGAAAAGGCCTCGGCGGTCACGGTTCAATCCCGGGAGTCCGGCTCGGTCGGGGCCGCGATTCTCTGGTACCTCGCCGTGCTGCTGGTGGGTGCGGTCGCCTTCCCCGTGGCGCACGCGCTCTTTCCCCGGCTGGCGGACCGGGGCGCCGGCGTGGCGCGAACGCTCGGCCTCGTCGCGGCCACGTATCTCCAGGTTCTCCTCGTCCAGCTCCACGTGATTCCGAACGGCCGCGGGGCCGCGATCCTCGCGCTCCTCCTCGTGGCGCTCCTCGCGGCGGCGCTCTTCGTCCGGCGCCGGCCGCTCGTCCTCGCCTTCGTCCGCGAACGGTGGCGGCTTCTCCTCGGAGCGGAGATCGCATTCGCCGCCGGCTACGCGCTCTTTCTCGGAATCCGGGCGCTCAACCCCGAGATCTACTGGGGCGAGAAGCCGATGGACTTCTCGATCCTGAACATCCTGGTGCGAACCCGCTCGCTGCCGCCGTCGGACCCGTGGTTCTCGGGAGCCACGCTCGGCTACTACACGTTCGGCCAGCAGATGGTGGCGTTCCTGACGCTCCTGACGGGCCTGTCCACCCGGTTCACGTTCAACCTCGCGATCGGGCTCCTGGGCGGCCTGATTCTCCAGGGATCTTTCACGCTCCTCCGGAACTGGACCGGGAACGTCCGCGCCGGAATCGCCGGCGCCGGGCTGACGGTGCTGGTCGGAAACCTGGCCGGACTCCGCGAGTGGCTCGTGAACCATCGCGCGCTCGACTGGAACTACTTCTGGGCGACGTCGCGTGTCGTGAAGGACACCATCAACGAGTATCCGTTCTGGAGCCTCGTCTTCGCCGACCTGCACGCGCACGTCCTCGCGATCCCGCTCTTCCTGCTGTTCGCGGCCTGCGCGCTTCACTTCATCCGGATCCACTCCGGCCTGCCCGCCCGGCCGATCTCCCGGATCGCCAGCGCGTGCGCTCTCGGCTTCGCGGCCGCGACGCAGGTCCTGACGAACGCTTGGGATGCGCCGCTGCTCGCGATCCTGATGGGTTTCGTCGTTCTCGCCGCCGCGGCCGCCAGCACTTCGCTCGCGAGCGCGATCTCGGCCGGGATCGACGGAGTCGTCGCCGCCGCCGCGGCGCTCGCCGTCGCTCTTCCGCTGTGGGTCCGGGGCGGAGGCGCCCCGGGGGTGGGACGCAACCTGGATCCCGCGGCCTCCGGCCTCGACATCGTCACGATCTTCGGGCTCTTCTTCTACCTGGCGATCGCCTGGTGGCTCGCCGCCGCCTCTCCGAGGCTGGCCTCCGAGCGCATGCCCGCGGCCAACCGCTGGCTCCTCGTTCTGTCTCTCGGAGCCGGTCTCGCGGTCCTCGCCTTCGTTTCCTCCGAGGCCTTCTGCGCCGCGGGGGTTCTCCTGTTCGCAGTGGCGTGGCTCCGGATGGCCGAGGAGCCCGAGGACCGGCTGGCGTTCGCGTTCGTCGCGGTCGCCTTCCTCCTCATCCTTTTCACGCAGCGCTACTACGTCTCGGACCGCATGAACACGTTCTTCAAGCTCTTCCAGGAGAGCTGGCTGCTCCTCGCGATCGGGACGGCGGCTCTCGCTTTCCGACCGCGCGAGCGCACCGCCGCCTTCCCGAGGTGGAGGCTGCCCGTCCGCGCCGGGTTCTTCGTGCTGCTCGCGGCCGCGACCTTCACGTCCGTCACCGCCGCGCGCGGCGCCTTGAGCAACCACTTCGCGGCATACTCCGGGCCGTCCCTCGACGGCCTGCGCTACCTCGAAGAGACGCGGCCCGGCGAGTATCGCGCGGTCGAATGGATGCGGCGCGCGATCCGGGGAACGCCCGTGATCCTCGAGGCGCAGGGCGCGTCCTACCAGGACTTCAGCCGGATCTCGATGCTCACGGGACTCCCCACGGTCCTCGGCTGGGAGCACCACGTGAAGCAGCGCGGAAATCCTCCCGAAGAGGTCGATGCGCGTCGCGAGGCCGTGTCGCTGATCTATTCGAGCAAGACGACGGCGCCGGCGGAGAACCTCCTTCGCCGCTACCACGTCGGATACGTCTACGTCGGCTGGCTCGAGCGGCAGACGTACCCGAGGGAGGGACTCCGCAAGTTCGACGCCGAGAAAGCGCTGTTCGAGGTTGCTTACGAGAACCGCGAGGCAAAGCTCTATCGCGTGGTCGGAGGAGATTCGGAGGACGTGATCGCTCCGGCCCGGGAGAGTCTGCCCGAGCCCGCGCCGGGGCAGGTCGTCGTCGAGGAAAAGGAGGAGCCTCCGTCGATCCAGGAGACTCCGGAGGCCGGCCGGACGCCCTTCGCCGGGATGAAGGAACCCCGGGACGCTGCGGTCGACGACAAGGGACGGCTCTGGGTGGCTGATTTCGGCACGTCCCACCTGCGGATCTTCGACGGCGACGGCGGGTTTCTCGGCGGCTGGGGAGGCAAAGGCGCCGGCACGTTCGGCCTGCGGGAGCCGTGCGGCGTCGCGATCCGGGGCAACGACGTCTACGTCGCCGACACGTGGAACGGCCGAATCCAGTTCTTCACGCTCGCGGGAGAGTGGAAGGCGACGGCCGCCGGCCTCTACGGGCCGCGGGGTGTGGCGGTGGGCGCCGACGGCCGCGTCTGGACGACGGACACCGGGAACAACCAGTTGGTCGTCTACGACCCGGGTTTGGCGCAGCCCCGCTCGCTCGGGAAGAAGGGTTCGGGTCCGGGCGAATTCTCGGGGCCCGTCGGGATCGCGGTCGGACCATCCGGCTCGGTTTACGTCGCGGACGTGATGAACCGCCGCATTCAGGTGTGGGACCCGGCCGGATCGTTCCGGACCTCGTTCCCGTTCCCGGGTTGGCCCGAGTGGTCGGAGCCGCATCTCGAGGTCGGGGACGACGAGACGATCTACGCGACGGATCCCGCGAAGAACGCGGTGGTCCACCTGGATCGTTCCGGAACGGTGCTCCAGACGTGGGCCGCCGGCGACGACGGCCGCGCGTTCAAGCATCCCACCGGGATCGCGCTGGATCGCAAGCGCGCTATCCTCTACGTCGTTGACTCGGGTGACAATCTGGTCACGACCCTGAAGCTGCCGGCGGGAACCGGGCGGTGAAGAGCGTCGAGGCGGTGCCTCGCGCGCTCGGCCGCGCGATGAGCGCTGGTGTGCCGACGGTTCTCACGGCGGCGCTTCTCGCCGTCCTCGCGCCGGCCGGAGCCGGCTGCCGCCGGAGCGAGGCGCCCGCATCTCCCGGAGCCGCCACGGCCGCCGCCACCCCGGAGGCGCCGAAGGAACCGCTCGAGCCGTCCGCGCCCCAGATCCGCGAGAGTCCCGCGCCGGACCGCGCGCCCTGGGCCGGGTTGAAGGAGCCCCGGGACGCCGCCGTCGATTCCCGGGGCCGGGTGTGGATCGCGGACTTCGGTAACGCGCGCCTCCGCGTCTTCGATGGAAACGGCGGTTACCTGGGCGGCCTCGGGAACCGCGGCAACGGCAACTACGAGCTGCGGGATCCGTGCGCGGTCGCGATCCGGGGGGACGAGGTCTACGTCGCGGATACCTGGAACGGCCGGGTTCAGTCGTACTCGATCACGGGCGAATGGAAAGCGACTGCCGCCGGCCTGTTCGGGCCGCGGGGCGTCGCCGCCGCTCCCGACGGAAAGGTCTGGGTCACCGACACCGGCAACAACCGTCTGGCCGTCTACGACCGTGCGCTCGCGAACCCGGAGATGATCGGAAAGGCGGGATCCGGCCCGGCGGAGTTCCAGGGTCCGGTCGGAATCGCCGCGGATGCGTCGGGGGCGGTTTACGTCGCGGACATGCGGAACAAGCGAATCGAGGTCCTGGGGTCCGACGGAAAGTTCCGCCGCTCGATACCGGTCGCCGGCTGGGACGGCACGCCCGAGCCGCACCTCGAGGTGGGCGACGCCGGACGGATCTACGTGAGCGATCCCAACGCCGCGAAGGTCCTGGAGATCGACGCCGGCGGCCGGGTTGGCCGGTCGTGGACCGCGGACGATACGGGGAGACCATTCTCCCGCCCCACGGGGCTCGCGATCGATCGGAAGCTGAAGGTTCTCTACGTCGTCGACGCGGCCAACAACACCGTCTCGAAGGTTTCCGTGGAGGCTGCGAAGAAGCCGTGACCGACGCTCAGGCTCTCGAGAAACCGGAGTCGGCGGCCGGGTCCGCCCCGGACCCGCGCCGCAAGCTGCTCGGCGCCGGTCTCCTGTTCGCGGTCCTCGCGGTCACGACCCGGTTCTGGGCGCTCGGCGACCGGCCCTTTCACCACGACGAGTCGATCCACGCCCATCAGTCCTACACGCTGTTGAAGGACGGCAGCTGGCGTTACGACCCCGCCTACCACGGTCCGTTCCTCTACTACGCCAACGCGCTCGTGTACCGGCTGTTCGGCGTCACGAACACAACGGCCCGCCTGCTGCCCGCGCTCTTCGGCCTTCTTCTCATCGCCGCCGCCATCCCCCTTTCGCGCTGGATCGGGCGGAAGGCCGCAGTGGCCTATGCGCTGCTCGTTCTGATCTCGCCGCACCTGACGTACTTCTCGCGATTCATCCGGGAAGACGTGTATTCGCTCGTGTTCACCCTCGGTGCGATCCTCTCGTTCCAGACGTTCCTCGAAACGGACCGGGCGCGATGGCTGACGCTCGCCGCGGTCTCCTTCGCGTTCGCCGGCGTGACGAAGGAAAACGCCTACATGACGGGCGTCCTCTTCGTCGGATATGCGCTGTTCGCGTTCGTCGTCGAGGTCCTGCAGCGGGGCGGGGAGTCGGCCTTCGCCGGAACCCTGGGCGCCACCGCGCGGTGGATCCGGGCGCGCATCCTCCCGCTGCTCACGGCGGGGCTCGTGTTCCTCGCGATCTGGGCGCTCCTCTATTCGGCGTTCGGGAAGTATCCGCAGGACTGGCTCGCGATCCCGAAGGCGATCAAGTACTGGATGGGACAGCACTCGATCGCGCGCATTCCGGGGCCCTGGTACTACTACGTCCCGCAGCTCCTCTACTACGAGACCTCCATCGTGTTCGCGGCGTTCTTCGCCTTCCGCCGCTCCGAGCGGCGCAACTCCCCCTTCCTCCGGTTCGTGGCGTTCTGGGCGGTCGGGTCGCTCCTCCTCTACGCGTGGGCTCGCGAGAAGGTCCCCTGGCTGACTGTCCACGCGCTCCTGCCGATCACGATCCTCGCGGCGGTCGGCGTGGCTTCTCTCTGGCGCGACCGGCGGGAGAAACAGCCACGCCTGGCGCTCGCGGTGTTTCTGGTCCTCGCGGCGGTCAACGCGAGCGGCATGCTTCTCGCCTGCTTCAAATACGGGGCTCACGACGTGGAGCGCCAGCCGAAGCATGCCGAGATCCTGGCGTACGTGCAGACGACTCGCGATCTGACGCGCGCGCTCGCGGCCGTGGATCTGGCTCGCCCGAAGGTCGCTCCGGGAGAGGCCGTAGTCACGGTCGCGGGCGAGGCCTCCTGGCCGCTGACGTGGTACCTGCGGGACACGCCGACCCGCTGGGTTACGCGCATCGACCAGGCGAGCACTCCGATCCTCGTCTCCGACTGGGATCCTCAGGGCAACCTCGAGAAGCAGCTCGCCGACAACTACACCGCGAAGCGGGTCCCCATCCGCGCCTGGTGGTTCGCGGACAAGTACCAGCCGGATCCGACCGGGCCGGCGCGACCGGGTCTCACCGATCTCGTCCGGTGGTGGCTCTTCCACGAGATCTGGAGTCCCATCGGTTCGCAGGACGCGACGTTCTTCGTCCGCAAGGACCTCGAGAGCTCGGGACCTCTGGCGCCGCTGAACGTCCCCCTGCAGAACACCTCCGCCCGCGACTACGCCGGCGGGACGGCCGCCGTGATCGCCCCCGCGCGCGCCACGGGAGAGCCGGGCTCGGGTCCCGGGCAGTTCAACGAGCCGCGAGGGCTCGCCGCCGACTCCCGCGGAAACCTCTACGTCGCCGACACCAAGAACAGCCGGATCCAGGTGTTCGACCCGAACGGCCAGCCGATCCGCTCGATCGGGTCGGCCGGTTCCGGAGACGGCCAGCTGAAGGAGCCGTGCGGAGTGGCCGTGGACGCGGACGGCACGGTGATCGTCGCGGACACCTGGAATCACCGGATCGTCCGCTTCGCGGCGGACGGCAGGTGGCTCGGCGTGTGGACCGACGACCCACGGGGATTCTTCGGGCCTCGTTCGCTGCTCCTCTCCCGCGGGTTCCTTTACGTGGCGGATACCGGCAACAAGCGGATCGCCCGCTTCGACAAGGACGGGAAGAAGGTCTCGGACTGGGGCGCGCCCGGCAGCGGCCCGGGACAGTTCATCGAGCCCGTGGGTCTCGCCGCCGACGCCGCGGGCAACATTCTCGTGGCCGACACCGGCAACCATCGCATCCAGACCTTCGACGCGGAGGGAAAGTTCCAGAAGGAGTTCCCGGTGTTCGGATGGAAGGACTTCTACACCGAGCCCTACCTCGCGGTCGGGCCCACGGGCTCCATCTTCGCGACGGACTCGACGGAGGGGCGCGTCAACGAGTACGACGGGTCGGGAAACCTCCTCCATTCGTTCCGGCCGGACGGCGTCTTCAAGCGGCCCACCGGTATCGTGGTGGACCCGCTCGGGCGCGTGGCGGTCTCCGACCGCGAGGCGCACCGGATCTTCCTCTGGAATCTGACCGACATCGTCAAGTAGCCGGTGCGGCGGAGGCCGCTCCGTCGGCGGGTCAGCGCGCGGTCACGCCAAGTTCGGATGTCCCGGGCCGCGGTACGTAGTACACGCCGAAGTTCCGCTCGACGAAGCTCTGCGGGACGATCCGTTCCGTGCCGGGATACATCCTGCGGAGGGCCTCGAGCTTCGGCGCGCCGGGACTGAAGAGAAAAACGAGGGGTCGCGCGGCCAGCGCGGGGGGCGGGTCGTCCGGCATGATGATGTGGGCGGGCGCCCAGGACGGATCGCCGATCTCGAAAGCAATGTTCCGTCCGTCGACTCCGTAGGCGACCGACAACAGGTACATC
>JBKPMI010000254.1:0-4252 GCA_046732075.1 Acidobacteriota bacterium
GCCGAGCAGGGCTCCGGCCAGGAGCGATCGGCCGACCAGCGGATCGGAGAGCCGGCCCGAGAGCAGGCGCGTCCAGGCAATCAGAGAGTCGGGCCAGCGACGCCGGATGAGCGGCTCGAGAGCGACGTACAGGAGCCAGCACACTCCGGCGAGGAAAAGGGCGATGCTCGCACCCAGCAGAAGCAGGGCGAGCTCCGAATCGCTCGCGACGTGGCTGGTCAGGAACGCCCAGGTGAGCATCGAACAGACGAACACGAAGGCGGCCAGGCGCAGGGCCCCTCGACGGTCGCTGCGGTTGAGACGCAGGTTCCGGCGGGCGATCAGCGCCCCGCCGACGACCAATATGCCCAGAAACAAGAGGGGGAAGTCCCGGCCTTCCTGCGTCAGCTCGGCCGAACGACCCATCCGGGGCGGACGGCTCCACGGTCCGGCGAGCTCGAAGAAGACGGGCCGTCCGCGGAGGGTCGCGGCCTCGACGGAGAGCGGCCGGTCCGGTCGTTCCGGTTTGCTTTCGACCCACGCCGCCCGGGCGTCCGCGTACGAGGGGGGAAGCCACTTCGGTTCGGCCGGCGAGAAGGCCGCCGCGTCGAACCCGGCTTCCGCGAGAAGAATCGACCAATCGGGAGTGGTGGACGGCCCCTGCGGCCCGGAAGACGGGACCGCCTCGAAACGGATCAGGCGGCCCAACGGGTCGAGCTCGACGCCGATCATGCCGCTCGTCGTGGGCGGTGGATCGCTCTCGGTCACTGCGATCCCGTTGGAGTCTTCCCCGCGGAAGCGCTCGGGGACGAGTCGGCCGGGACTTTGCCGGTACCAGAAGTAGATCGACGCCGGACGACCGTCTTCCATGTCCTTCCAGCGGGTCTTCGACTTGTCGTGCTCCTCGACCCAGCGCCGGTACTCGCCATTACCGTCGAAGCCCCACGCGCTGCCGACCGCCTTCTCGGTGTAACCGAATCGGCGGATGATCTCCTTCGCCCGTTCGGCGAGGGCTTCGGGCGGCTTCTCCAGCGGCACGTGCCCATGGCGGTACGCCCTCGGCGAGAGCCAGGCGGCGAGTGCCAGCCCGGCGAGGATCGAAAGCAGAAAGGCCCACGCCGCCGCGGGCTTCATGGCTTCGTCTCCGCCCGCCGCCGCAACCATTTCGGGCGAGGGCGTCTCGCCCGCCGCGATCGCGGCGGCGAGCGGATCGCCCCCGGGCAGCGCCGCGGCCACGGCGGCGACCGAGCGGGGCCTCGCCTTCGGATCCTTCTCCAGGCAACGCAGGATGACTCGCTCGACGGCCGGATCGAGGCCCGGCGTCACCGTCGAAGGCGCCGCCGGAGGATCTTCGGAATGCTTGCGTCTCCAGTCGGCGAGCGTGGCCGCCTCGAAAGGCTTGCGTCCCGTGAAGATCTCGTAGAGCACGAGGCCGAGCGCGTAGATGTCGCTCTGGATGGAAGCGCCCTTGCCGGCGAGCTGCTCGGGCGCCATGTAAGCGGGCGTGCCGGAGACCTCGTTGACGCCGGTGTCGTCCCCGACCCCGACCGCGAGGCCGAAGTCGGTGATCTTCGCGCGGCCGCGGCCGTCGATCATGACGTTGCCGGGCTTCAAGTCCCGGTGGAGGACGCCCTTGTCGTGCGCCGCGGCGAGCCCCGCGCAGAGCTCGCGCGCGATCTCGACCGCCTTATCCGGGGGAAGCCGGCCGATGCGGCGAAGCAGCGAGGCCACGTCTTCGCCGTCTACGTACTCCATCGAGAGGAAGTGGCGTCCGGCGACTTCTCCGACGTCGTAGACGCGGCAGACGTTCGGGTGCGAGACGCCCCGCGCGTGACGTACCTCGGCGTAGAACCGGTCGATCCAGGCGGGATCCGAGGCGAGGCTTTCGGGCAGAAACTTCAGCGCGACGGGCTGGCCGAGCTTCAGGTCATCGGCGCGGTAGACCTCGCCCATGCCGCCGCGGCCGATCAGGCCGATGATGCGATAACGCCCGCCGATCACGCTTCCGGGAGTCAGGGCGTCCGATTCGATCGACTCGGAAGAGGCGAGACGACCGATCGGATCCGATGAGTGAACGCGCCGCTTCGCCGCTTCGACCGCCGACGGGGTCGCGAGACCGGTCGGCATCTGCGAGACCGAGCTCACCGGCGAGCCGCACGAGGGGCAGAAGCGGGAGTCGTCCCGCACCTCGGCCGAGCACGAGCCGCATTTCATTGGATTGCCGTCGCCGGAACCGATGCTACTTCAGGCGACGCGACGGACTCAGTCCTTCGCGTTCTCGATCTCGGGCAGCGCTTCGGCAGTTGCCGCGAGCAGCGCCTCCGGCCCGACCGGCGCGCCCGTCGCCTTCTTCATCCAGAGATCCGGCGCGACGCTCCCCATCTTCGTCATCCGCTCGAACTCGGGTCCGATCGAGCCGGCCTTCTCCATCTGCCGCTCGATCTGGAACGCGATCATGTGGCCGATGGGGTAGTCCGGCAGGTAGAGGAACGAATCGATCATGTGCGAGTAGATGCCGAGCAGCACGACGTCCTTCTTGCCGAAGACCGGCGCGTAGTACTTGTTCCAGGTGTCGCGCGCGATCTGGAGCGTCGCGGCCTTCAGCTGCGCCGGCGTGGCAGTCGGGTGGTCGTACATCCAGTGCCAGACCGCCATGTCGACCAGCCCGACGCCCGCGATCTCGTAGGTTCCCCAGAAGTCGTTCAGCGTCGCGAGGGCGCGGCTCTTCGCGTCCGGTTTCACGAGGCCGAGGAGCTCCAGGTCGTGCCCCTGGAAGACGAACGCCAGCGCCTCGGTGAACGCGGTGTTCGGGACGCCGGAGAGCAGCGTGTGGTCGATGTCGTTCAGGGAGAACGTCTGCTCGACGTTGTGCCCCATCTCGTGCACCGCGATGTTGTAGCCCTTGTAATTCATCCCGTCCTTCTCGACGCGCGTGCGGAGGTAGGCCTTGTATCCGCGCTTCGCCGCGCCGGAGGCGTGGCCCGAGCCGCGCGCCGGGTGGACGATGATGTTGTCCGCCACGTACTCGGCCCGCTCCTTCGAGAAGCCCAGCTTCTGGAGGATGTTCGGGATGTCCTTCTTGTACGCCTCGGCCGTGGGGTACTTCTTGCGAACGATGTCGTCGAGCTCGGCCTCGCTGTACTTGCCGCGCTGCTTGAAGCCTGCGTACCAGACGTCGAACGGCTCCAGCGGCCGGCCCAGCCTCTTTTCGATCAGCTTCGCGACGCGTGGCACGAGCGGCGACGTCAGCACGTCCTCGAACATCTTGCGCACGCGCGCCTCGGGCAGCTCCCGGTTCTCGTCGAACCGCCGCGCGATGAGCGTCGGCGCGGTCGGCGAGTAGGGGTCGGCCTTCCGCGATGCCTGGAAGTCGGCGAGCAGCTTGCCGTAGCGGGTGTCCGGCTCCGGCGCGTTCGCCAGTTTCGGAGCCGCCGAAGCAGCGGGGAGAATCGCCTCGTCGAAGTCCTTCTCGGTCGATGGCCGGACCTCGTTCGTGAACGGGTTCCAGTCGAACCGCGGGTTGTCGACGACGGCCTTCGGGATCGTCTGGGTCACGATCCGCTCCATCACCTGCTGGATCGCGCGCTGCTTCGCGAGGCCGTTCGTCGAATCGCCGTAGTCCGCCTTGATCTGGTCGCGCAGGTTCCAGTGGGAGAGCAGACGCATCTTCGCCGGGAAGAGGCGGTTGCCCTTCTCATCCACGACGTGGTGCATCCAGACGTTGTACCCGGCAATGTACTGTTCCGAGTCCGCCGCGGCCCGGGCGATCGCGAGGTTGACGTCCGCCGGGATCCGCTTGGAGAACCGGGACGCGAGCCGCGCCTCCGCCCACTGCCGCCGCGACCAGTTGTCCCCTTCCGAGAGCCGCTGCTCGAGCGTGGTCAGCGGAAAATTCAGCAGCACGACGAACGCGATCTTGTTGGCGAAAAAGTCGTCGTTGACGTGGGCGGAGGGGTCGTACGCCGCCAGGGTCTCGTCGAACGGATAGATGGTTCCCCGGTCGAGGTCCGTCTGCATCCGGAAGTCCCGGTTGATCTCGAGTGTGTGCCCGTCGAACGACTCCAGGGCGAACTCCATCCGCTCGAAGAGAGCGTCGAGGGTCGGCCCGTCCCCCGCGAAGTTCGTCCGGACGAACTCCTCGTAAGCCTTCGCGTCGCCGTCCTCCGCTCGCCAGAACTGCGTAACCTGCTTCATCCCGCGTTCGAGGCGGGCGCGCTCTCCCTCGCCGTACTTCGCGAGGAGCTCCTTTTCCAGAGACATCTGTGACTCCTGC
>JBKPMI010000255.1:0-17791 GCA_046732075.1 Acidobacteriota bacterium
GTGAACGTCCCGGCGAGGGGATCGAAGATCTCGGCGGTCCCCGCGGCGTTTCCGCCGATGACCACGACGCGTCCGTCCGGGAGGAGAGTTGCGGTGTGTCCAAAGCGAGGAGAATTGAGAGAGGGACCGGAGGAGAAGACGTTGCGGGCGGGGTCGAAGAACTCGGTCGAGGTCAGCGCCTCCGTTCCGCGCCCGCCGACCAGAAACACGCGTCCGTCGGCGAGCCTTGTCGCGGTGTGATCCGCGCGCGGCGTCAGAAGTCGCGCGGCGACGGTGAACGTGCCGGTCGCCACGTCGAAGATCTCGACGTCGGCGAGTGCGCCGGACAGATTCTGACCTCCGGCGACGAGGACCTTTCCGCCGCCGATCGCCGTCGCGGTGTGGCCGCGGCGTTCCCGGATCAGACGCGCGGATCCGGCAACGCCGGCGGCGAGCGACGTCTGTGCGAGCAGGATCGCGGCGAGAGCCGTGAAGAGGACTTTCCGGGCGTGGCGCCGCGAAAACAGAAATCCGGAGGTGCGAGACGCAACGCGGTCCGCGGAGAGCGTTCTCATCGTGAACTCCTCTTCAAGTTCTGCCAGCGGCGACTTGTCGCCGATGCTCCGATCGCTAGATTGTTGGGAAAACCAGTTCCGCGAGGGGCATTCTGCCTTCGCCGAAAGTCGTGGTCCATTGGACTTTAGTCGGAAAAAAACTGTGTAGTTCTTTGTCCGACTGGTTGTAGTCCGTTGTCCAAAGTGAAACAGGAAAGCGCCGCCCGTTTCGGGGCGGCGCTCTGGAAGAGTCCAGCCGGGAGAGATCGGTGCTTCGAGAGATCCCTCGCTACTTGTGGATCACGATGCTCCCGCCTCCCAGGACCGTCGTGGGATCGGAGCCTCCCGGCGCGCCGACCTGGTTGTCGTAGATGACCATGTTGCCGCGGTTCAAGTCCGAGATCGAGATCCGGAACCGGTCGACGTTGCCGCCCCCCGGTTGCTGTCCGTCCCAGGCGGTCAGCTCGAAGCTGTAGTTGCCCGTCCCGTTGACCGTGCCGGTCCCCTTGAAGCGGGCCTTGGCCCCCGAGATCACGAGCCACTCGTACGTATCGCTCTGGAAGTTGAAGTTCGCCACGCTGAAGTGGAACTCGGTGACTCCGACCGGAACCTTGGAGTTGCCCTTGAGGTACCGGGCCACGAATCCGAAGATTGCCTTCCCGGCGAGCAGTGGGTCGGGGGTGTAGGCCCCGCGGGGCGAGTTGATCCAGCCGCCTCCGGTCACGAAGCCGGCGCTGGGGTCGTAGACCACAGCGTAGCGGTAGACCGTCGAGGACGACTCTCCGCAGGCGTCCGTGACCGTGATCGTTACGGTGTACACGCCGACTGCCGTATAGAAGTGTGAGCCGGTGCAGGTGCCGGGGTCGAGGCCGGCCGGCTCCAGAACCACGCCGGAGTCCGGCGCGCTGCCGTCGTTCCAGTCGATCGAGCAGGTCCGGGTCTGTCCGAGCGTGTCGGTGAAGCCCGCGACGAGCGTCACGCTGGCGCCGCCGAGCGCCATGGGATCGGCCGGGTTCGCGGCCACGGTCGCGTCCACGATCGGGGCGGTGTTGTCGCCGCAGACCGAGCACTGCGGGTCGTCGACGCCGGCGCACTGCCCCGACGTGTTGCAGGAGTCGGCCGTGGTGCACTGCACGCCGTCGTCGCACGGCGTTCCCGCCGGGGCCTGGTTGGAAGCGCAGACGCCCGCGCCGTCGCAGCCGTCGGCGCCGTCGCACTGGCTGGTCGACGGATCGCCGCAGGGCGTTCCTGCGGGCCGGAATCCGTTGTCCTGGCAGGTGCCGCCCACGCACGCGTCGGCATTGACGCACGCCGAGCCGGCGTCTCCGCAGGGGGTGCCGTCGGCCAGGTGGTTCGTGAGACAGACTCCGGCGCCGCTGCAGCTGTCGGCGGCATCGCAGGCGCCGCTCGAGGAATCGCCGCAGGCCGCACCCGCCGGTTCGAAGCCGTTGTCCGCGCAGGCGCCGTCGGAACACGTGTCCTGGCGTACGCACGCGGAGCCCGCATCGCCGCACGCCGTGCCGTTCGCCTCGTCGTTCCGCAGGCAGACGCCGGTGCCGTTGCAGCTGTCGGGATGCGTGCACTGCGTGTTGCTCGAGTCGCCGCACGACGCGCCCGCCGCCTGGAAACCATTGTCGATGCAGACGCCGTCGAGACACGTATCCGCGTTGACGCACTGGACGCCCGCGTCGCCGCAAACGGAGCCGTCCACGGCGTGGTTCGGCCGGCAGAGGCCCTGACCGTCGCAGGTGTCGGCCAGGTCACAGGTGCCGTTGGTCGGATCGCCGCACGGAACGCCCTCGGGCTTGACGCCGTTGTCCGTGCAGAGGCCGCCCTGGCAGGTGTCCTGGAGGTCGCATTCGCTGTCGACTTCGCTGCAGGGCGTCCCGTCCGCGATCTGGTTCACGACGCAGGTTCCGGCGCCGTCGCAGCGGTCCGTGAGATCGCAGACGTCGCCGGAGTTGCCGCCGCACGACTGGCCGGCAGGCTCGGGCGTGTGGACGCAGAGACCGGTGTGCGGATCGCAGGAATCCGCGGTGCATCGGTTGGCGTCGTTGCAATTCACGTTCGCGCAGAGGTCCGGCGCGACGCGGTAGGTGGCAACCTGCGCTTTCCACGCGCCTGTTCCGTTGACGGTGCCGTTCGCCTCGAACTGCCGGATCGCGTTCACGAACCGGTACATCGGAATCTGGGAGCCGATCGCGCTCGGAAAAGAGAACGACGGGCTGTAAGGGTTCTCGAGCGGGTTTCCGCCGGAGGTCGCCGGCGTCCAGGACTGCGTCGGGAAACCGGTCGTCAGCCAGGCGAATCCGAACACGAGTTCACTCGCCTGGGCGGTCGTCCCCGTCAGTCCGGAAGAGGCCGCGCCGCTCCCCGGGCCTTCGTTCTGCGCGATCTGCTCGAGCGGCGCGACGGTCTCGAGGCCCGTGAACTGATAGACGCCCACGGTCGAAACGCCGTCGAAGGACGGATAGGTGCAGGTGATCACGTTGCCGAACGAGAGTGCGGCGACGTTGTGCTTCGAAAGGATGGCGACCCGCGGCGAGCCGGCGGAGGACACGACGTCGAGGCCATACGCGCCGTTCGCCGGGTCGGAGCAGCTGATCGCGCCGGCGACGTCGCCCGCCTGGAGGGTGACGACGAGGCTGTCGCCCGCGGCGACTCCGGCCGACGGGACGTTGACCGTGATCGAGGAGTTGCCGACGATGTTGCGACTTCGAGTGCCGACCGTCTTGACGAAGCTCCCGGCCCGCGCGGGCGGTGGGGAGAGCAGAAGAACGATTCCCGCCGCAGCCAGCAGTCTTGCCGATCGGATGGCTCCCGTCGCTGTCGCCCGCATGATCCGCTCCTTGTTCCGCCGACGGGAGTTCTGGAGCGAAGGTACGCGCGTCTACGACTTTTGTCGGTGTCACTCATCACCAGACTTTTCGTGACGACCGTCACTCTCGAATGGAAAATGGAAAGCGAAAACGGGTCTGTCCCCGATTTCCACCACTCGACCTTTGGTGACGGGAGTCACCGGGGGAGCCGCCGGAACCGCGGACTCTCTTCAGAACCTCCGCGCGAGAAACGCCACGAGGAAGGCGAGCGCCGCCAGGAGGATCATGAAGCCGAAGACGTAGCCGAGGATCGGCAGGAAGCGGGGCGGAGGGTCTTCTTGCGAGGTCAGCCGTGAATTCCGTGCGACGCGAGCCACCGCTCCGCGTCGATCGCGGCCTTGCATCCCTCGCCCGCGGCGGAGACGGCCTGTCGGTACGTCGGATCCGCGACGTCGCCTGCCGCGAAGACTCCCTCGACCGACGTTCGCGTCGAGGGGTGCTGGACCTTCAGATAGCCGACCTCGTTCATCTCGAGCTTGCCGCGGAAGATGTCGGTCTTCGGCAGGTGGCCGATCGCGACGAAGACGCCGCCGGCCGGGAACTCCGACGTCTTGCCGGTCCGCGTGTCGCGCAGGGTCACGCCGGTCACGCCGGGGTTGCCGTGAATCTCGTCGACCACGGAGTTCAGCTTCCAGTGGATCTTGGGGTTCGCGCGGGCGCGGTCGAGCATGATCCGGGACGCGCGAAATTCCTCGCGGCGGTGGACGATGGTGACCTTGCTCGCGAACCGGGTGAGAAAGGTCGCCTCCTCCATCGCGGTGTCGCCACCTCCCCCGACCACGAGCTCCTTGCCGCGGTAAACCGGGAGCGCTCCATCGCACACGGCGCACGCCGAGACACCCGGCGTCTTCTCGGACGCAATCCCCAAAGCCTTCGCGGTGGCGCCGGTGGCGATAATGACCGCGTCGGCCGTCAGCATGCTGCCGGAGTCGAGCGTCAGACGGAACGGGCGGGCCTCGAAGTCGACGTCGGTGACGACGTCAAAAACGGACTCGGTGCCGAAGCGCTCGGCCTGCTGCCGGAAGACTTCCATCATTTCCGGGCCATCGATTCCCTTGACGAAGCCGGGGTAGTTCTCGACCTCGGTCGTCGTCATGAGCTGCCCGCCCGGATCCTTTCCCTCGATGACGATCGGCTCCAGGTCCGCGCGGGACGCGTAGAGCGCAGCGGTCCAGCCCGCCGGGCCGGAGCCGATGATTGCGACGCGATAGTGAAGACGGGTCGGAGGCATGTTTTTCGCTGCCGCGAGGATATGCGAGCGCCGCGGCGAAGGAAATACGCGGCGGAGATGCAGGTCGGTGCAGCGCCGCTATCATCCCGATATGCCCCCGGAAATGGCGAAGAGGCTGGCGGGCTTCGGCACCACCATCTTCACGGAGATGACGCGGCTCGCGGTCGAGCACGACGCCATCAACCTCGCCCAGGGATTCCCGGACTTCGACGGACCCGAGTTCGTCAAGGAGGCGGCGATCGACGCAATCCGGGAGGGCCGGGGCCAGTACGCGCGGATGACCGGCATCCCCGAGATCCACGACGCGCTCTCGGCGAAGTACCGCCGCGACTACGGCCTCGACTACGCGGCGGGAGCCGAAATCACGGTCACTTCCGGAGCGACCGAGGCGATCTTCGCGACGGTCCAAGCGGTGTGCGATCCGGGGGACGGGATCGTCCTGTTCGAGCCGTACTACGACTCCTACAAGGCGAGCGTCTTGATGGCCGGCGCCGTGCCCGCCTTCGTGACGCTGGAAGCTCCGGACTGGACCTGGGAGCCGTCGGCGCTGGAGCGGGCGATTACCCCCCGGACGCGAGCGATCCTGGTCAACTCGCCTCACAACCCGACGGGAAAAGTCTTTTCCCGGGCGGAGCAGGAAGGCATCGCCCGCCTCTGCATCGACCGCGACCTCGTTTGCATCACCGACGAGGTGTACGAGCACATGGTGTACGACGGGCGCCACGTCCCGATGGCGACGCTGCCCGGCATGCGCGAGCGGACGATCACCATCTCGAGCTTCGGCAAGACGTTCTCGCTCACGGGCTGGAAGGTCGGCTGGGCGGCGGCGCCGCCCCCGCTCTCGGCGGCGGTACGGGCGGCGCACCAGTTCATCACGTTCGCCACGGCCACGCCTCTCCAGCACGCCGCGGCGTGCGCGCTGTCCGCCGGGCCCGACTACTACGCCGGGCTCCTCGCGGGATACCGGGAGCGCCGGGACTATCTCGTGGGCGAGCTCGCTCGGATTGGATTCGCGGTGCGGCCGCCCGCCGGGACGTACTACGCCTGCGCGGACTTCGGCCGGTTCGGTTTCGAGGACGACGTCGCGTTCTGTCGCCACCTGATCGAAAAGGTCGGCGTCGCGGCGATCCCTCCGTCGGCGTTCTATGACCGGCCCGAGAAAGGACGTGGCTACGTCCGGTTCGCGTTCTGCAAGAAGATGGCGACGTTGAACGCCGCCGTGGAACGTCTGGAGAAGCTGTGCGCGTAGCGCTCCTGCAGATGGACCTCGCGTGGGAGGACGTCGCCGAGAACCATCGGCGTGCGTCCGGACTCCTCGCGCAGGCCGCCGCGGGCGAAGCGAGGCTCGCCCTCCTGCCCGAGATGTTCTCGACCGGGTTCTCGATGGACTCGAAACGCATCGCGCAGCCTCCCGGCGGCGCGTCGGAGACGTTCCTTCGGAGCGAGGCGCAGAGGCTCGGCCTTTGGATACTCGCCAGCGTTCCCGAGGCCGGAGAGCCCGCGCCCCGGAACATGGCGCTTCTCGTGGGGCCCGACGGCTCCGTCGTCCGTTACGCGAAGATCCACCCCTTCTCGTACGCCGGCGAGCACCGCGTCTACGCCGCGGGAGATCGCGTGGTGACCGCGGAGATCGAGGGCGTCCGGGTGACGCCGTTCGTCTGCTACGACCTGCGATTCCCGGAGCCGTTCCGTACGGCCGCGGCCGACACGGACCTGTTCGCCGTAATCGCCAACTGGCCCGATCAGCGACGCGAGCACTGGCGGGCGCTCCTGCGCGCGCGGGCGATCGAGAACCAGGCGTACGTGGCGGGCGTCAACCGCGCCGGGGACGGCAACGGGCTGCACTATGCCGGCGACTCCGCCGCGATCGCGCCGCTCGGCGAAACGCTGGTCGAGGCGGACGACCGCGAGCAGGTGCTGTTCTTCGAGGCGGATCCGGGCGTCGTGAAGAAGCTGCGGACCCGTTTCCCGGCGCTGGAGGACCGCCGCCCCTCGGCGTATCGGAGGTAGGCCCCCGGCAAGGGAGAAGCCAAGTTCTGGATCGAACCGAAAGTCAGAAAAGCCCGGGAGCGGCACTTTGCAAGCCGAAGTTCTAAACATCTCCGAGGCAGGGTTCTGGATCTGCGTGGACGACCGGAGGCTCTTCCTTCCGTTCCGTGAATTCCCCTGGTTCGGAGACCAGCCCGTTGCCAGGATTCGAAACATCGAAAGGCCTCGACCCGACCATCTCCGTTGGCCGGACCTCGACATCGATCTGTCGACCGAATCGATCGAGCATCCGGACCGATTTCCGATGATCTCTCGCTCCTGAATCTCCGCCTTCTCCGACGCCCTCGCGCAACAGCGAGCGGCAGACCAGCGATTCAGCGCGGAGCGAGCGTGGAGAGGGAAGAAAAGGTTCGCAGGGCCTCCATGCCCTCCGCGATCGTTTCCTCCGGCACCGAGAACGAGAAGCGCAGGTGGCCTTCGCCCTCCGGCCCGAAGACGAGCCCGGGCACGGTCGCGACGCGCGCGGTATCGAGCAGCATTGCGGCGGCAGCGCGCGAGTCGGTCCCCATCGCCGCGGGAATCTTGGGGAACGCGTAAAGCGCGGCCGCCGGCGTCGGCGTCTCGAACCCGGCGGCGCGCAGGCCCTCGACCAGCCGGTCCCGGCGCCGGACGTAACCGGCCTTCCACTCCGCGAGGAACTCGGGACCCATCGACATCGCCTCGAGCGCCGCCCACTGCGTCGGCGTCGAAACTCCGTTGGTCGAGTAGAGGACGGCCGTCCGGATCGGGGACTGGTACCGCTCCGGCGCGATCACGTAACCCGCGCGCCAACCCGTCATCGAGTAGCTCTTGGACAGGGTGAAGACCGAGATCGTTCTCTCCGCCATTCCCGGGAAGGAGGCCGGGGAAACGTGGGGCGTGCCGTCGTAAATGAGGTCCTCGTACGCTTCGTCCGAGATCATCGCGAGCCCGCTTCCGGCGACGAAGGCGCAGACCTCCTCGACCTCGGCCGGTAAAAAAACGTCGCCGGTCGGGTTGTTGGGAGAGTTCCAGTACAGGACCTTCGCGCGCGGGGTGAGCGCGGTCGCGAGCGCAGTCGTGATGCCCCTCGTCCGGGCGCGCTCGGTCGGCACGAGGACCGGGACGCCGCCGTTCCAGGTGACGAGGTCCACGACCGGCGTCCAGTACGGCGAGAAGGTGATCACCTCGTCTCCCGGATCGAGCAGCGTCGTGAACGCCGCGAAGAGCCCGTGCATCCCGCCGTTGACGACGATCGGTCCCTCCTCGTCCGCGGGGATCCGGTTCTTCGAGCGCACCTTCTCCAGGATCGCGCTGCGGAGCTCGGGAATGCCGGACGAGGGGGCGTAGCGGGTCTGGTTCCGCGCGAGCGCCTTCTCCATCGAACGCTTGATGGCGTCGGGGGTCGCCATGTATGGCTCGCCCCCCTCGAAGCGGTGGACCTTGTGACCGGCCGCGAGGAGCGCCATGACGCGGTTGCGCACCTGCACGATCTCGGAGAACCCGACCGCGTCGAACCGGCGGGACGGGGCGGGAACCGGAGACGCTGTCATCGGTCGGCGGGCGATCGGATTACAGCTTTTCCGAGATCGCCTTCGCCTGGGTGAAGAGGTAGAGGTACTCGCGGCCGCCAGCCTTCGAGTCCGTGCCGGACATGTTGAAGCCGCCGAAGGGATGGACGCCCACGAGAGCGCCGGTGCACTTGCGGTTCAGGTAGAGATTGCCGCAGAAGAGCTCCCGCTTGCCGCGGGCGAGCCTCTCCCGGTCGCGCGAGTAGAGGGATCCGGTCAATCCGTACTCGGTGTCGTTCGCGACCGCGATCCCCTCGTCGAAGCTCTTCACGGTCAGGACCGCCAGCACCGGTCCGAAGATCTCCTCCCGCGCCAGCCGGGCGCCGCGGGCAACCCCGTCGACGACCGTGGGCATGACGAAGAATCCCTCCGCCGGCCCGGCCTCACCTCCGGCAACGACCTTGCCCTCCTTCCGGCCGAGCTCGACGTACTCCAGGATCTTCTTCTGGGCGCTGGCGTTGATGACGGCGCCGACCGCGTTGTCCGGATCGCGGACGTCCCCGACCGTCAGCGTCCGTGTCTTCGCGACGACCTTCTCGAGCAGCTCGTCGTGGACCTTCTCGTGAACGATCAGGCGCGAGCACGCCGAGCACTTCTGCCCCTGGAATCCGAACGCGGCCGCGACGACTCCGTTCGCGGCCTCCTCGAGGTCCGCGGTCTCGTCGACGAGGATGAAGTCCTTGCCGCCCATCTCCAGGATCGCGCGCTTGATCCAGAGCTGACCGTTCACGACGCGGCCCGCCTTCTCGCTGATCTCGAGTCCCACGTCGCGCGATCCGGTGAAGGCGATCATCCGGGTCTTCGGGTGCTCGACGAGCGTGTTGCCGGCGGTCGAGCCCGGACCCGTCAGGAAGTTCAGCACTCCGTCCGGGATTCCCGCTTCCTCGCAGGCCTCCAGGAACATCGTCGCGATCGCGGCCGCGTCCGACGACGGCTTCAGGACCACGGTGTTGCCCGTGACGATCGCCGCGGTCGTCATCCCGGTCAGGATCGCGAGCGGAAAGTTCCAGGGCGGTATGACCGCGCAGACGCCGAGGGGGATGAACTCCAGCTCGTTCTTCTCACCGGGAAACGGCGTCAGCGGCTGCGGCTGCGCGAGCCGCTCCATCTCCCGGGCGTAGTACTCGGCGAAGTCGATGGCCTCGGCGGTGTCGCCGTCGGCCTCGGACCACGACTTCGACTCCTCGAGGACCATCATCGCGGAGAACTCGTGCTTGCGCCTCCGGATGATCGAGGCGATCCGCAGCAGGAGCGCGGAACGCTCCTCCGGAGGAACCCGCGACCACGTCGAGAACGCGGCCGCGGCGGATTCGACGGCCCGCTCCGCGTCCTCTTTCGTTCCCTGGGGGAAGCGTCCGATGACCTGCTTGCGGTCGCACGGGTTGACGGACTCGAAGTGCTTCGACGCGCCGACACTCTTGCCGCCGATGCGGTTCTTCCCCTCGATCGGAAGGCGCGCTTCGACCTTCGTCAGCGCCGCGCGGAAGGCGTTGCGGTTCGACTCGAGAGAGAAATCCGTCAGCGGCTCGTTGCGAAATTCGGGGAGCAAGCAGTCACCTCCGGGCAGGGCAATCTATCAAACACCCGCCTTCATTCGACGGCTTCCACGGTGGTGACGGACTGGTTCGCTCCTTCCGCGAAAATCGACGCCTTCCACCGGTTCTCGGTCTCTCGGCGCAGCGTGACGAGCCGGCGCGCGCGGACGCCGAACGTGTTCCTCTCGGTCGTGTCGAAGCGCACCTTGAAGACGAACCGCTTCACCTCGGTATGCATGCGAATCTCCTCGGAAACGGGAACTCCGTCGCGGTCGATCGCGATCCGCGCCGTCCGCGTGACCCGGAAGCCTCTCTCCTGATCGATACCTCCGGGCGCGCGCAGGGAGACCTCCAGCACCCGGACCGCGCGTCCCTCGGACGTAGCCGCTGTTTCGGAGGTGACGTTCGCCCCAGCCAGATCTTCCAGGAGCTTTTCCGCGGTACGCATGAGGTCGAGCACGTGCAGCGCATCGAGGTCGCGGACCGCGTCGCCCGGACCCCGGGCGTCGCGGCGCCCCGCCTGCTCCCGCGCCGCCTGCGTCAGGACCGCGTCGTCGTAGACCAGGCGCAGCGCCTGGCCGCTCCCGCCGTCCTCGGCGCCGATCGTGGCGCGGCCCTGGCGCGTTCTCTTCTGGCCGTCGTCGTCGAACTGCCCCTTGCTCTCCTGGGTGATCCGCGCTTTGAGCGGCTCGCGCGCGCGCAGCTTCTCGAGTGCCGCGCGGAGGTCGTCGAGGCCGCCGCCTCGAGCGGCCGAGGCCGCGAGAAACAGGACGCCGGCGATCGCGACTGCCCGTCTCAAGCGACCTGGTCCTGTCGCGTCCGCCGGGAGGCCAGCAGGTACAGGACGAATCCGAAAGCGATGAATCCGAGGCCGCCGCCCGCCAGGAGAAGGACCCGGAAGAGCTTGCGGGTCTCCTCCGCCGGGGGAATGCACGCCAGGACGATCGCGAGAGCCGTCATCAGGAATCCCGACACGTTCACGATGATGTTCCCGGCGCCGCCGCCCGGGATCGGGATCGAGCCCTCCCCGTGGGTCTCCCGGCGCAGCGCGATGCAGGACGCGAACATGTAGAGGTAGGGGATGAAGGCGAGGATCGTCGAGAGGTCGACGAAGAAGAGGTATGCGTTCTGCACGCCGGTCCCGACCGTGGCGAGGACCGTGAGCACCACCGAGATGGCTCCCTGGGCCAGCAGGGCGACCACGGGAGTGTTCCAGCGCGGGTGGATCCGGGAGAAGGACGGCGGAAGATATCGGTCGATGCCGGCCACGAAGAGGAGCCGGCCGCTGCCGGCGAACCAGGCCGCCAGCGCTCCCAGTCCCGCGATCAACATCAGGAGCGCCGTCGGAGAGCCCAGGACCTCCAGCCCGACCCGCGCGCCGGCCTTGGTGACCGCCTGGTTGATCCCGGTGACGACCGAGGTCTCGGACGTCGGCAGCGCGACCAGGAGAGCGAGCGTCCCGATGACGTAGACGAACCCGATTGCCGCGGCGGAGATGAAGATCGCGCGCGGCAGCGTCTTGCGCGGCTCCACGATCTCCTCCGAGACGACGGGCGCGAGCTCGAATCCGGCGAACGCGAAGCAGAGCTTGGAAAAAACGAGGATCAGCCCGAGCTCCGAGAACCGCGGAACCATGTCGGCCAGCCGGATCGGGTTGGCCGGCCCGAAGCGGACGAGGACCAGGACCGCGATCAGGATCAGAAAGACGATGGGGAGCCAGTTGCCGACGCCGCCGACGTTCTGGACCCACTTTCCGGCCTGCCAGCCGATCACGCTCGCGAAGATGGCGATCAGGAGGAGCGCCAGCGAGCCCGTGACGTTGAAGGCGGCGCTCTGCTCCAGGTGCGCGTAGCGGGTGCCGAAGATGTACAGCCCCATCGCGGCCGTCGCGACCGCCAGGCCCGGGAAGTAGAAGACGTTGCTCATCCAGTACGACCACCCGGTGACGAAGCCGTGCGCGTCGCCGAAGGCGCGCTTCGACCACGCGTACATGCCGCCCTCCTGCGGAAACGACGACGAGAGCGCCGTGATGCAGAGGGCGTTCGGCACGAAGAAGAAGATGCCGGCCGCGATCCACAGCCCGATGGAGGACGGACCCGACGCCGCCGCGAACGCCATCCATCGCGGTGAGAGAATCGCGGCAACGTTCATGAGGACCAGGTCCCGAGTGCGGAGCTGCCGGCGAAGCCCTTCCACCCGGGCATCATAGAAAATCCCGCTCGATGAACTTGAAAGGCGAGGGCCCCGAGAAGTTCGGCGCGATCCGCTCTTTCTTCTATCGGATCGGGGCGGAGCCCTCGATCGCGCCGATGCACCGGCGGATCGCCTCGGAGGTCCCGATCGCGAAGGGCCGGCTGCTCGACGTCGGCTGCGGCCCGGGGAAGCTCGACCGGCTGATTGCGGCGGCGCGTCCGGACGTCTCGATCGTGGGGCTCGACTCCTCCGAGCCGATGATCGCGTCGGCGAGAAAGCGCTCGGCCGCGCCGAACCTGGAGTTCCGGCTCGGGTCGATCGAGGAGGCCGGGTTCGCCGGGGAGTTCGACTTCGCGCTCTCCGTTCTTTCGTTCCACCACTGGGAGGAGCCGCTCGCGGGCCTGCGGGCCGTGCGACGCGCTCTCGCGGACGGCGGGAAGCTGTGGATCTACGAGATGGACCCGGAAGCACCGGCGGACGCGATCCGACGCGACCGCGGTCCGGTGTGGGGCTTTCTGACACTGCCCGTGAAGCTGCAGCGTTCCATGGCCCGCCACCACGGCTTCACCGTGGCCGAGGTCGAGGAGGTCGTGCGGCCTCTCGTCGCGGAGAGCGGGTTCGGGGCGCTCGGCGTGACCCGGGCCGCCTCGACCCTCCGGATGGAGTTCTCGGCTTGAATCGCCGGTCCGGAAACGACATACGTTCGGGTGAGGACAAGCGGGTGACTCTCGTCGACGCGATCGGTGGAACTCCGCTCCTGGCGCTCGACCGGGTCGCCGGCGGCATCCCGGGTCTGCGGCTGTTCGGGAAGGCGGAGCACCTGAACCCCGGCGGGAGCGTGAAAGATCGGCCGGCGCGCGCGATGATCCGGGACGGGATCGAGCGCGGGCTCCTCACTCCGGGCAAGACGATTCTCGAGGCGACGTCCGGGAACACCGGCATCGCCGACGCGATGATCGGGCGTTCTCTCGGATTTCCTGTCGCGATCTGCCTTCCCGCGAACGCCTCTTCCGAGCGGCGGGGGATCCTGGCGGCGTACGGCGCGGAGCTGTTCCTGACCGACCCTCTCGAGGGAACGGACGGCGCGATCCGCAAGGCGCGGGCGCTCGCCGCCGAGAGACCCGACCTCTACTTCTACCCGGACCAGTACTCCAACGACGCCAACTGGAGGGCGCACTACGAGACCACCGGCCCGGAAATCCTGGCCCAGACGGGGGGGAAGCTGACCCACTTCGTCACGGGCCTCGGGACGTCCGGGACCTTCATGGGAATCACCCGCTTCTTCCGGGAGCGGGCCCCCGCGGTCCACTGCATCTCCGTCGAGCCCGACGCGCCGTTTCACGGCCTCGAGGGGATGAAGCACATGGCGTCCGCGATGGTTCCGAAGATCTACGACCCGACGCTCGCCGAGTCGCGCCTCGAGATCTCGACCGAGGACGCCTACGCGATGTGCCGCCGCCTCGCCCGCGAGGAGGGAGTCTTCGTCGGTCCCTCCGCCGGCGCGAACGTGACGGCCGCGCTCTCGGTCGCGAGCCGGACGGAGATGCCCGCGACCATCGTCACCGTGCTGTGCGACGGCGGCGGCCGCTATCTGTCCGAGAACTTCTGGACCGCCGCGTGATCGCGATCCCGGAAGCGCTTCTCGAAGAGATCCGGGCGCACGGCCGCGACACGTATCCCGAAGAATGCTGCGGCGGGCTGCTCGGCGACCGGGGCGAGCCCGCGCGGGTTTCGCGGATCGAGAGGATCGACAACGTCCGGGACGTGAACCGCGCCCGCCGCTACGAGGTGTCGCCGCAGGACTACCTCCGGCTGGAACGCCTGGCCGCCGAAAACGGAGTGGAGCTCCTGGGCTTCTACCATTCCCATCCGGACCACCCCGCGGTGCCGTCGGCCTACGACCGGGACCACGCCTTCCCCTTTTTCCACTATCTTGTGTGCGCGGTCGCCTCCGGCCGCCCCGGCGAAATCACCGCCTGGGTTCTTTCGGAGGACCGCGGAGAGTTCGACCGGGAGGAAATCGTCCCGGAGTAGCGGGAGACGAGAATGCCGAAGATTCTGCTGCCCACGCCGTTGCGGCCCTTCGCCGACGGAGCGGCCACGATCGACGTCGGAGGCTCGACCGTGGGCGACGCGCTGTCGGAGCTGGTGAACCGCCATCCCCAGCTGCGCAAGCATCTCTACGACGACGCCGGGAAGCTGCGGTCGTTCGTCAACCTCTACCGGAACGACGAGGACGTCCGCTACCTCGAACGCGAGGGAACGATGCTCTCAGCGGCCGACTCGCTCTCGATCGTGCCGTCGATCGCGGGCGGTGCGTCGTCTCCGGCGACGGCGCCTGCCGCGGCCGCGTCCGTGACGCTCTCGAACGAGGAGATCCGCCGCTACTCGCGCCACCTGATCATGCCGGAGGTCGGCATCGAGGGTCAGAAGAAGCTGAAGAACGCGCGCGTGCTCGCGATCGGCGCGGGCGGACTCGGCTCGCCGCTCGCCGTCTACCTGGCGGCCGCCGGAGTCGGGACGATCGGGATCGTGGATTTCGACGTCGTGGACGACTCGAACCTGCAGCGCCAGATCCTCTACGGCAAGAAGGATGTCGGCCGTCCGAAGCTGCAGGCCGCGGCCGAGCGGCTGCGGGACATGAACCCGAACGTCCAGGTGATCCCCTACGAGACCCACCTCGACAGCTCGAATGCTCTCGAGATCTTCCGGGAGTACGACGTCGTCGCGGACGGCACCGACAACTTCCCGACGCGCTACCTGGTCAACGACGCGTGTGTCCTGACCGGAAAGCCCAACGTGTACGCCTCGATCTTCCGGTTCGAGGGGCAGGCCTCGATCTTCTGGGCGGAGAAGGGGCCGTGTTACCGATGCCTCTACTCCGAGCCGCCGCCGCCGGGTCTCGTGCCGTCGTGCGCGGAGGGGGGCGTTCTCGGAATCCTGCCCGGACTCCTCGGGGTCATTCAGGCGACCGAGACGATCAAGCTCATCCTCGAGTCGGGAGAGCCGCTCATCGGCCGCCTCCTCCTCGTGGACGCGCTCTCGATGCGGTTCCGCGAGCTCAAGCTGCGAAAGAATCCGGAGTGCGTGGTTTGTGGGCCGAACCCCACGGTCACGGAGCTCATCGACTATCAGCAATTCTGCGGAATCCCGCAGGCGGAGGCGTTGAATCCCGTGAGCGGCATACCCGAAATTTCGGTGCAGGACCTGAAGGCCATGCGCGACCGCGGCGAGGACTTCGTGCTCGTGGACGTCCGCGAGCCGCACGAGTTCGCAATCTGCTCGTTCCCGGAGTCCGTGAAGATTCCGCTCGGCACGCTACCGCAGAACCTGAACAAGCTGTCGACGGCGGACGAGATCGTGGTCCACTGCAAGATGGGGGGACGGAGCGCCAAGGCCGTGCAGTTCCTCCGCGATGCCGGTTTCCGGAAAGTCCGCAACCTCGCGGGCGGCATCGACCGATGGGCCGCCGAGGTCGAACCGAAAATGCCGAGGTATTGAGATGAACCGACGACTCGGAATCATCGTCCTCGTGGTCGGGCTCGCGGGATTCGTCCTCGCGACCACCCAGCGGGGCGGCTACGACACTGTCGAAGGAGCGATCAAGACCGCCGTCTCGAGCTCCGAAAGGAAGAAGAAGGACGCGTGGGACACCATCCGCTGGCTGTCGCTCGGGGCGGCGGTGGTCGGCTTGGTCCTCGTGGTCCTGCCCGGGAAGAAGGACTGACCGCGGCTATCCGGCGGTGACCCCGCTCCCCGCCGGTTCCTCGAGGAGCCGGTCGACCTTCGCCGCGAGAATGAAATCGTTCTCGTGAAGCCCGCCGATCTTGTGAGTCCAGAGCGTCAGCTCCACCTTGTTCCAGTGGATCTCGAAGTCGGGGTGGTGTCCTTCGGCCTCGGCGAGCTCCGCGACGCGGTTGACGAACTCCATCGCGGCCCGGAAATCCTGGAACTCGAAGCGGCGGACGAGACGGGTCGCGTTCTCGAGGAGCGCCCAGGCCGGGACGGCCTCGGCCAGCCGGCGCGCCTCCTCTTCCGAGAGCGGGGGAATCCCGCCCCGGCAGGGCACGCAGCTCTTCTCGGTCAGGCCGTGGGAATTCACGCTCGCTTCTCTACCGGTCGATCGTGGCCATGAGCTTCGGGTTATAGCGCGGCCCCGCGACCTTTTCCGGAGCAAGGGCCCGGTCGAGCTCGCCGATCTCTGCCGCGGTCAGGACGAGGAACGCCGCCCCGACGTTCTCCTCCAGGTACTTCCGCCGCTTCGTGCCGGGAATGGGTACGACGTCGTCTCCCCGCGCGAGGAGCCACGCCAGCGCGACCTGGGCCGGCCTTGCGTCTTTCCTTCGTGCGATCTCCAGAACGACTCCGGCGGCCCGGACGTTCGCGTCGAAGTTCTCGCCCGAGAAGCGGGGATCGCCGCGCCGGAAATCCCCCTCGGGATATTCCTCCGCGCGATGGACGCCTCCGGCGAGAAACCCACGGCCGAGGGGAGCGAACGGAACGAGGCCGATCCCGAGCTCCCGGAGGAGCGGAATGATTCGCGATTCGAGGTTCCGCTCCCAGAGCGAGTACTCACTCTGGAGCGCCGAGATGGGATGGACCGCGTGCGCGCGGCGGATCGTGCTCTCCCCGGCCTCGGAGAGCCCGAGATAACGGACTTTGCCCGCTCGCACGAGCTCCGCCATCGCTCCCACGACGTCCTCGATGGGCACGTTCGGGTCCACGCGGTGCTGGTAGAAGAGATCGACGTAGTCCGTGCCGAGCCGGCGGAGCGATCCTTCGAGCGCCTCGCGCACGTGACCCGGCCGGCTGTCGATGCCGCTCTGCTTCCCGTCGACGATGCGGAACCCGAACTTCGTCGCGACGACGACGTCCTTGCGCCGCGGCCCGAGCGCCCGGCCGACCAGCTCCTCGTTGACGAACGGTCCGTAGACCTCGGCCGTGTCGAAGAACGTGACGCCGAGGTCGAGGGCCCGGTGGATGGTGGCGAGCGACTCCTTCTCGTCCGCGGCTCCGTACGCCTGGCTCATCCCCATGCAGCCGAGGCCGAGAGCCGAGACCTCGAGACCCTGCCGTCCGAGACGGCGTTTCGGAAGCTCCGCCATGAGGGCCGGAGTTTATCGCCGGCTGACTAAACCTGCGCGCGGACCGGGAGGATCACCATCGGCACGCCCAGCCACTGGAGCCGCTGCTGGATGAGCTTCGGCGTTTCGTTGTGGAGCACCCGATCGAACCAGGCTTCCTTCCGGAAGACGAGCCGGCCCGTGATGATCGTGGCGCGCGGATAGCGCAGCGAGATCTGGCTGCAGAGCGTCGTGGCGGCGTCGAGCACCTCGGTGCCCACGTCGGTCCGCGCCTCCGCCGGGAAGCCGAGCCCTCGGACGACCTCCACGTACTTGGCCAGATCGTCCGCCGTCTTCTTTCGCAGCGCTTCGACCTCCTCCTTCCCCTTGAAGGTGCCGGAGTCGACCACTGAGATCGAGACGAACACGAACTGCTTGTACAGGCCGGGGAAGAACCGCAGCGTCGAGAGCAGCGTGTGGATACCGAGGCCGTTGAACCCGTTGACGAGCTGAACGGCGGTGGGAGCGTTGCGGTCGAGCGCGTTGCGGTTCGGTTCCCCGCGGGGCGAGACCGATCCCAGGATCTCGTCGAGCTGGCGGAGTCCCTTGCGGACCCGGTCGTAGTGCGCCTTGATCGCCAGGCAGAGGAGCACGACGGCGGCCGTCAGGACCACGGTCAACCAGCCGCCTTGAGAGAACTTCTCGAAGACGGTGATGGCGAGGATGGTCGCGCACATCACGAGAGCCACGACGTGGAGGAGCAGGTTGCGGTTCCGCCC